>JAISIV010000060.1 GCA_031261865.1 Lactobacillaceae bacterium
ATTTAACATTAGTCAAAATAAACAATTGATCAGCGAACACTAATTCAGCCAATTTAGCAGTTGTAAGATCCTTATCAACAACCGCTTCTACGCCGACAAACCCATTATGAGTTCTCACAACTGGAACGCCGCCACCTCCAGCAGCAATGACTGTAGAACCAGCGTCAACTAGGCGGACAATTGAATCACGCTCTATGATGCTAACTGGTTTAGGTGAAGGAACTACTCTTCTATATCCTCTTCCAGAGTCTTCAATAAACTTCCAATCGCCGTGAATTTTTTGCATTTCTTTGTATTGGTCTTCATCGTAGAAGGGCCCGATTGGTTTACTCGGATTAACGAACCCAGGATCTCTAGGATCAACTAAAGTTCTAGTGACAATTGTCCCCACTGGACATTGCAATTCATTGGTAATAGCATTGGAAAGCCAATAACCAATTTCACCTTGCGTCATCGCACCAACCGTATCTAGAGGCATAGCGGGATTCTCAGTAGTAGAACCAGCAAGTTGTTGAAGCATCAGATTTCCAACTTGTGGGCCATTTCCATGGGTGATAATCAATTGATTTTCTTCTGCTAATTGTTTTAGTAATTTTGCCGTTTTTCGAAGCGATTTTTCTTGTGCCGCGCTCGACGGGTCATCCGTTAGAATGGCGTTTCCACCAAGGGCGACGACTACTCTATTTGAAGTTTCGACCATTTATAAACTCAACTTTCCCAGACTCAAGCAAATAATTGCTGCTAGAGCTGCAAGACTAACAATAACAATCAAAAGCCATTCAAGTAGCGGAATCTTCTTATTTTCTTTTTTCTTAGCAAAAACATAAAAAATGAAACCAAGAATATAAGCAATTGATGCTAACCATAAGTATTGAATACCGGCGAAAATAATAGCCAAAACTTGGAATGCTAAGGCAAATAAACCAATAACAATATTTTTAATTGACTTATCTTGAATTCCGACTTTCAATTGGAAAGCTGAAACAAATGCGTAAGCGACTAAGATAACGGCAGTCGACAAAGAATAAGCAAAGTTATATGCCGACTCTGTCCAAATCAAACTAATCAAGAATAATTGAACCAACCCAGCAGTTAAGATTAACGAATTAGCTGGCGCATTGTTCTTATTCATTTTTCCGAACCATTTTGGCAATAATCCTTGTTGAGCCATTTGAGAAGTGGCTTCAACCGGTAGCATTGTCCAACTTAACCATGATCCTAAAATAGAAATCATCAAACCGATTGACACGATGGCTCCTCCAATTGGACCCATCATATCCTTCATCAAATACATCAAAGCAGGACTATCAATTTTAGCGAGCTCTGATTGATTCAAATATCCATAAGGCAACATTGAAATAATTACATAGAAAATAATTAAAGTAGTTAAGCCGATAATAGTGGCTCGTGCAGCGTCAGATTTGGTTTTAGCACGATCGGCCATCATAGCGGCCCCTTCAACACCGATAAAGACCCAAATCATTGACATCAAAGATGAAGAAACTTGTTCCCAAATACCAGCGAAAGTGGCCGTTGAAAAACTCATTGAACCATTGGAGTGGGTTTTAACGTTAGTCCAGAATTCAGCGGTGAAAATACCAGCTTTGAAGACAATAACTGCTCCAATGATGAATAAGATAAGTGGTACTAATTTTGCGATTGTGACAATCGTGTTGATAAAAGCGGCCGTTTCAACTCCACGAATAACTAGAATTGTCAGCCCCCAAGAAACTACTGAGGCTGTAATAATAGCGATGATTGAATTCCCAGTTTTATATTCAGGAATAAAATAACCAATTGCCTGCATCATCATAGTGGCAAATGCAACGTTACCTAACCACGCTGAAAGCCAATAACCCCAACCTGATAGGAAACCTGAAAAGTCTCCGAATCCGGCTTTGGCATATGCCGACACACCATTTAATTCATGTCGCTTTAAAACTAAATTTGAAAAACTCAAAGCTAACATGAAAATTCCAAAACCTGTAATTGCCCAGGCGACCAATGTAGCCCCCGGTGTTGACACTTTTGAAAGAGTGGAAGGAATATCGAAAATTCCTGCCCCAATTGAGGAACTGACAACCATGGCGATTAACGCTGGTAATGCAATTCCTTTAGTTAATTTCGTATTATCCATAATTAATTCTCCATGGGTGGCACGCTAGGAATGAATAAATTTCCTAAAGTTGCAGCCATAATTGCCTTAATTGAATGTTTTCTGTTTTCAGCTTGTTCAAACTGATGGGCGTATTTACTTCTAAAGACTTCGTCAGTTACTTCCATTTCTGAAATCCCATACTTGGCAAAAATTTCAGCACCTTGTCGGGTATGAGTGTCGTGGAAAGCCGGCAGACAGTGAAGGAAAATCAATTCATCATCAGGCATTTCAGTCATCTTAAGCATGTCCATATTTACTTGGTATGGTTTAAGCAACTTAACACGCTCGTCCCAACCGTTTTCACCCATTGAAACCCATACGTCGGTATAGACGACATTCGCCCCTTTAACGCCGGCTTGGATGTCATCGGTAATCAGGATTTGTGCACCTGAATTTTCGGCAAATTTTTGGGCGATATCGACAACGTCTTGGTGTGGATGTAATTCTTTAGGGGCGACAATATGAATATTCACTCCTAACATTGAACCCGTCACCAATAGAGAATTAGCCATATTGTTTCGACCATCCCCTACGAAACTTAAAGTGATTCCCTTAAGATGTCCGAAGTGTTCTTTTACGGTCATAAAATCGGCAATCATTTGCGTAGGATGCCATTCGTCGGTTAGTCCATTCCAGACAGGAACGCCAGCGAATTTCGAAAGTTCTTCAACGTCGGCTTGCTTGTATCCCCTGAATTCAATTCCGTCAAACATTGAGCCAAGAACTTTTGCAGTGTCTTCAATCGACTCTTTAACGCCTAATTGAATATCGTCTTTTCCTAAATATTCTGGATGAGCACCGAGCTCGATAGCTGAAGTCGTAAAAGCTGCACGAGTTCTAGTCGAAGTTTTTTCAAATAGAAGAGCGATGTTTTTACCTTCTAGGTACTTATGAGGAATCCCTTTTTTCTGCATTGCTTTTAGATGAATCCCAAAATCAACAAAGTATTGAACTTCTTCAGGGGTGAAGTCGGCTTCTCTCAATAATGAGCGCCCTTGAAAAACTGAATTAATAACATCTGTCATATTAAATGTCCTCTCTCCAAATTGGTTGAGACATACAACGTGGACCACCGCGACCGCGAGACAATTCACTAGAAATAACTTCATGAACAATAATTCCATGACGACGCAAAATTTCATTACTTACATAATTTCGATCATAAGTAACAACCACTCCTGGCGCAATTGCTAGAGTATTAGAACCGTCATTCCATTGTTCTCGAGGAGCAACAATTGCATCCCCGTTTCCGGTTTCAATTAAATCAAGTTCGTCTAATTTAAGAACTTCTTTTAGAGTTTGACCGAGGTCATCGTGGAATTCTAAATTGACTCCCCCTTCATTTTTGCCCGGAGTAATCACGTAGATATTCATCTTGCCGGCATCATCCATAATGCCTGGGAATACTGTGAATTGATTGTAATTAATCATGGTAAATACGGTATCCAAGTGCATCATAGCGTGGTTGTGCGGAATTTCAACGGCGATAACAGTGTCAAAATTAGAATCCGGTGATGAGAAGAGTGTTTTAGCTAGCGCTTCGATTGACTTTGAAGAAGTGCGCTGAGACACTCCAATTGCTAAGACATGATCATTAAGAACAAGTTCGTCTCCACCTTCAATACGGGTGTCATGATTCCTATCGCGCCACACGTTTACTTTATCTTTGAAACGAGGATGATGAGCCATAACGTATTCAGTAAAAAGGGACTCAGGGCGACGAGCTTTAAAAGTCATGTGGTTGATTGTGAGTCCATTTCCCATCATGCCTTGCGGGTCACGTGTGAAATAGGCATTTGGAAGTGGGTCTAGATAAAACGGATTATGCGCCTCAGAACCAACCAAGTCGTGCAATGATGAACCAGATACGTTAACTTCATTTTTTCTAACGCCAGCATAAAGTTTTTCAACCATTTCTGCCGTGTTAAACGAAGTCAAATATTCAATTAAGGCATCGCATGTTTTACCCGAAGAATAACTTGATTCTTGTAAATAAGTTTTTAAAAATTGATCTTTTAATTCTCCATCTTGATCTAAAGTCTCGATGGCTAATTGATCTATATACAGAGTTTCAGCTCCATTTTCGCGCAATGTGTTGGCGAAATAATCGTGCTCTTTTTGAGCTATTTCAAGATACGGAATATCGTCAAACAACAGACGTTCCATGGTATCTGGAGTAATATTTTCAACTTCAGCACCAGGACGTTTTAGCAGAACCGTGTTTAACTTACCAATCTCTGAATTAACATTGATTGCAGGATTTTGCATTTTCTCTCCTTGTGGTCGCATTTGGCGACACAAAAAAAATAACAACCGAAGTTGTTATTTTAGGGATAAAAATGTGTAGTAACTATGGAATAAATAATTATTTTTCGACAGTTGATACGAAAAGTTGATAATCTTTTTGGATCTTTTTTGTAAGGTCAGATAACTTTTCTTCCAGTCTGTTTTGTTGTTGGACTTCCACATCGGTTTTTACTTGAAGCTCTAATATTTCATTTAATCGTTCTACAATATCTGAAAGGTCTTGCAAATCAATAAAGAAGAAATCACCAGATTCAGCCAAACTTCGGGGATTGTTAATCACGTAATCGACACCTTGAGTATACAGAGTGAGGACTTCTTTTAGATTAGGCAAGTCTTCGGCAATTTTCGAGGCGTCAGCTTTTACAGTATTAGTTAGTAAATAGTACTTTGTAATTTCGCCACGGAAGAACTTTTCGTCTCTGGCAGTAAAATTAGAATCTGAAATTGCAGACTCATTGAATGAAAGAACTTGCTCATCAAACCTTCGTGAATCGAAAACATCTTTAGAAGATTTGTTTTGAAGAACAAGGTTTAGAACGGTTAAAAAGATTGTCAGAATTACTTCTATAGAGATTTGAGCAAAGTCATAACTTTTAACATAAGTCGTTGAATTTGGATTAGCAAAGCCAATAATAGCGCTGACAAATTGAATTCCTATGGCAATCCATAAACCTTTAGCAAAAGTTCCTAAATCAAAGAAATTAAAGATTGTAAGAACCATTAAAGGTAAAAAGGAAATCATTATCAATAGCAAAGTACTGGTGCCAAATAAATAGAGAATAGCTAACAAAACAAATAGATAAATGGCAAGCCAGGTGTATTTCAATTTATTTGGGAAAATATTTAAACGATTTGTCATTTGTCATCCTCGAAAAAACCATCGGAACTTTGAATCTTTTTTAATTGAATTGTGGTGGTTTTATATTCACCGTACTTTTTTTGTGGTTCAGTGACGTGTAGATAAATATCCGAGTTAGGGTTAACTGAATAAATTTGGTTGAAAACTCCAGCTTTCTTGTTGATATCACCGGAGAATATCGAGTTTTGATATTTATTAGTAATGGTCGTTCTGTTTGAATCGTACTTTGTATCATTAACTCTCATACTGTCATCGCCACCAGAAAATGCCCGGAACCCAATACGAGTCCATTCGTTAACATTGGTCGTTCCGGAAAGAATTAAGTAACGATTATTTTTTGCAGTCCCTGAGGCCATTGAATCATTCGGGAATACATCTTGGTCAATTTGAAAACCTGTAAAAGTTAATTCGGCACCGTTGTTACCTTTGAAAGTTAAAGGTTGATTATTAAATACGACCACAGAATCAGTTTTAGCAGCAGCAACCAAAGAAATGGAACTAACGCTAGAAACGGTTAAAGCTACAGTTAATAGTTTTGAAAATTTATTCATGAATCTGCTCCAAATTCTTAGTAGTAAATGAAAGAGTATAACTGCTGTCATCGCTGTACTCGTATTTAGGTTTCGTCGCGTTATAAGTACCGCTTACGACAACGACAAATTTCTTAGAATCAGGAACACGAAGCATTACGTTAAAAGTTTGAGGTCCTAAATTGTCTTCACCTCTCCTAATAGAAACGAAAGTCAAAGGATTAATGAGAGCTTTTAGCTGTCCATCTTTTTTAATCAACGGATAACCATCGTAA
Source organism: Lactobacillaceae bacterium (assembly GCA_031261865.1). Taxonomy (GTDB): domain Bacteria; phylum Bacillota; class Bacilli; order Lactobacillales; family Lactobacillaceae; genus Oenococcus. The sequence goes on from JAISIV010000060.1 coordinate 6,130, forward strand.
AAAGTTCTTTCGTAATCAAGATTGTCTAACCCTTTAAGAGAGAACTTTTTTTGAACGCGGAAATTAGTAATGCCTAGACTAGTTCCGTAGTCATTGTATTTGTCTTTAGAAAGATTACTGTCCCAATTCACTGTGAAATTAAGTAAAATAACTTTCTCATTATCCTGAGTTGTTGCTAGACGCGCTCCATTCAAAACATATTCAACTTTTTTAGTATGAAAGACCTGTCCATCTTTTTTGTACTCATAATGTTTCCAGTAGTTTTCGCCGACTTCTTTATAGGTCACATTACTAGTCTTAGTTTGAATGCGCATCCAAGCTGGTACAAAAGCGCTATTTGAAGTGGCAAAGAATAAATAAGCCACTGCAGCTGCCATTACACCAGCACTAATCCCCCAAGCAGCAAGCGGAACACCGCCGCGAAGTTTACGAGTATGTTTGACTTCTCCAATAGTTTCCAAAATATCGGAAGTAAATTCGTTTAATTCATAATCATCAAATGAACGGTTTTTTAGGAGGATCGACAAATTTTTCTTTTGAATGAAACCAATTTTTCGGCGATTAAAGAAACCTGTCGAAGCATTGATTTGAACATTCCTAGAACCACGAACCACAGATATCGATTCAATGGGGAGTGCTAGTTTTTGATCATTAAAAATACCAGTCGTGACTAAAAGGGCATCATGTTGAGCGTTCCAACGCATGAAAACGAAATTATTATTTTTCAATTTGAGATAACCAATTAAGTCAGTGACAAAAATTAATCCTAATACTACAAAAAAGACTGCAAACAACATCCATGCGAATGGACCTGCGCTTAGAACAATTAAATAAGTCGCAAGTGCAAGTAAAATAACTTCCGCCGCAGCCCTTAGAATAAAGCCTTTTCTAACTGAATTGGCATCGTATTTCAGATTAATCATTTGTCTGATGTTCCTTGTGTATCATCAGAAGTTTTTCCGATATTTCGAAGGCGATCTTTCAAATTTTCGTTCATCGAAGCCAACTCACTTTCAAGTTGCAAACGTTGTTGATGGCCTTCTTGTTGAGTTTGAATAGCGCTTTGAATAGTCTCGACCAAATCATTTTGAGTTTCGCGGAGCGTGTCGATATCAACGATTCCTCTTTGGGTAGCCTTTTGACCTTCAGCAATTGAAGTTTTCAACATCTTAGAATTCTTCTTTAGAAGTTCATTTGTAGTATTGGCCACCGCATTTTGAGCAGTAATGGCATCTTCTTGACGCAAAAGAGTTAGGGCTAATGCCACTTGGTTTTTCCAGAGCGGAATGGCTGTTGTAATTGAAGATTGGATTTTTTCAGACAGGGCCTGGTTGGTATTTTGAACCAAACGAATTTGTGGGGACTGTTGGATAGCGATTTGTTGCGTTAATTGAAGATCAGAAATTCTTTTCTCCAAACGATCTTTTACAGCTGCGACATCCCGTTGAGTTTGGAGTTTTGCAAAATCAGTCTCATTTGGGTCAAAGGAGGCAATCTGCTCATCTAATTGGGCAACACGAATTTTACCCGCTTCAATAAGGACTTGAAGGTCCTGCCAATATTTAGTATTAATTTGAAACATTTCTTGCAATTGTTCGTTGTCGTGAATCAAATTTTCACGTTGTTTGGACAATTGGGTCGCTGCACGGTCAATTTGAGAACTAATTGATTGATATTTACTTGTCATCTCAAAAATAGAAGCTCTAGCTGAGCGGAACATCTTCGCAAAAATATTCCCCTTACCTGATAACTTATCTGGGTCAGCTTCGCTTAAATTTGTCACCATATCGCGAAGACTATCACCGATTTCTCCCATGTCCTTATTTTTGATATTGAGAATCATCTTGTCTGAAAATTCAGCCAACGCGGTTTGAGCTTCGTCACCAAAGGTAGCCACTGAATTAACATCTAATGTTTGAAGTTCCTTGGCTTTTTTATCAATCTCAGGCTGTAAGTTATCTTGTGCCTCTATTTCCATATTTTCTTTAACTGCCATCACAAATCTCTCTTTCGTAAATTGTTCATAATTTCATCTATAAATAATCTACAATATTTTGAATTGATTTCAATTTTTGTGCCGTTTATGGCTCAAAATTAAGACACTAACGTTTTTGGAGACAAAAAAAGCTCGAAAAACTAATCGAGCAAAGTTTCTAAATCTGAATCTAAGAGGGGCAAAAGGTCCTTTTTGGTTTCAGAACTGATATTTTTTAACTTTTCAATGCCGCTTTCAATAGCAACGGATGTATCTTCTTTTTTTAAAGGAGAATTAATAACATTAGCAAGGGACGAGACAATCTCCTCATAATTAAACAAATCTTCATTGACTAAATCAGAGGATTTTGTGAGAGCCTTAGGATTCCTTCTTAATACGTCAATTACAAAATCAAAAGTCTTTACGTCTTCACGTATATCTGGGTAAAACTTGGAAATAGTGGCCAGATTTCTTTTAATTCTTTTTATCTTGTAGTTGAATTCATATAGTTGGTCTTCGAAATACGCTATTTCTGAATTGGTTAAACCGGTCTTTATAAAACTATCTTTAGAATCTTGTGGATCTTTAAAAGAAATTTTTAATTGATTGATATCCTGAGGTACTTTCTTATTTGCAGTTACGCCCGCAATTATTGCAACAACAGGAAAGAAAACAAGTGGCCAGCCGAAAACCGCAACTGTCTTGTCCTCATTTGAGCCTGCAGCTGCCGAAACGAGGTAAACAAAGAAATCAATGAAGAATGCATACCAAAAACCGGTTATAAAGCTTTGTGTAGAGGCTTGTGCCAGCGTGACATATGCAAACATTGGAACTAAAGATAGGAAAAACAAGCCAAATCCTGAAGCTCCTACTGATAACAAAAAGACTGAAAGGACAGATTGGCCAACAGTTACATAAAACCAAAACTTATTAATGTTCAAAAAATTTAAATTAATCATTGTCCGTCCAACTAATCATTTTCTTAAACTCATCGAATTCGCCGGCTTCAATAAGTTCTAGGTTCAAATTAACCGTGATATATTTTCGATATCCTAGCGGCGCAAAAATCATCGTGACCTGATTGCTGTCTTCAATCATAGTTAGTGTCCGAGCGTCAAAGGTAATTGTTTTAGGTATGGACGTGCCGATGTTCAGAGAAACGTGGTGTTTGTGTGGATTATATGTAAGCAACTCGTAACCACTTTTCTTGGTCAATTTATGTTTACGAATTAATGAAATGTAGGCCGCACCAGTGATGATCAAAAAAGAAACTCCGGCATAGTTAATGTAATGAATTGGGAAACCTGCAATCAAAACTATAGAGACAACCACCAAAATAAAGGCTATTTTTTGGTACTTGAAATATTTGAGATTGTAGACATTTCTATTAAAATGGACTTCCATTCCTAACTCCTAAACTAATATTTTTATCTTACACTTTTGTAAAGTATTTCCGTTTTGACAAAAGAAAAACTCTTAACTTTACGGTTAAGAGTTGAGTATATGTCTACCATCCACTTAAAGCAACTTGCCAAGCCGTCGCTTAAGAAACTGGAGTGTCACTTAGCTTTGCATAAGTTCTTGCTAAGTTCGCTACTCTCACTAAGCAATCACTTATGGTAAGGGCTGCCTGCGTTGATCATGAAGGCGCGATAAATTTGTTCTGACACAACTACTCTGGCAAGTTGGTGTGGTAAGGTGATTCGACCTAATGAAATTTTCAGATTAGCACGATTCTTGACCGCTTGGCTCAAACCTAAAGATCCACCAATAATTACATCGACCGTAGAATATCCTTCAACGGCTAGGTCAGAAAATGTTTTTGCCAAATCCTCCGAAGAAACTAATTTTCCTTCGATGGTCATTGCAATTATGAAATCGTTATTCTCGATTTTGTCTAAAATTTCTTGGCCTTCATTTTCAAGAATTGAGGCATTTTCAGACTCGCTTGCATTATTAGGAGTGGGGAAATCTTTTAATTCAATCACATTGAAATTAGCAAATCGACTCATCCTTTTTTGATATTCACCAATGGCATCGGTAAAGTATTTTTCTTTGATTTTGCCGACAACAATTAAATTAATTTTTATCATTTGGAAGTCGTATTTAGTTCTAGTTTTTCAGTCATTTTCAAACTAACAGTTTTTTCTTTATCTTGGTGATAGTAAGTAACTTTAACCGTATCACCTAATACGTGTTTAAATACTTGAGCTCTTGCTTCGGCAGTGCTTGAAACTTTAACACCATCAATTTTAGTGATGACATCATATTTCTTAATACCAGCTTTTTCGGCGGCTGAATTCTTAGAAAAGGCAGCAACCACTACTCCTTGTGTCACAGATGTAGGAATTTTAAGAACTGATTTTCTTTGCGCCGAATCAACAGAACTCAATTCAACTAAACTAACACCAATAGCCGGGCGGACAACTTCCCCATCCTTAACTAAGCGATTAGCGATTTCAACAACAGTGTCTGAAGGAATAGCAAACCCCATTCCTTCAACAGAAGTACCTTCTTGAGTTTGAGAAAGTTTTTGAGAATTGATCCCAATAACTTGCCCAGCCATGTTTACAAGTGGTCCGCCGGAATTTCCAGGGTTGATTGCTGTATCAGTTTGTAACGCCACGGCTTCACCGTAATTATTGCCCGCTTCATCTTGATTTGTTACCAATCGGTCAGTGGCTGAAATAATACCTTGTGTAAGTGAAGATGCATATTCAGTTCCTAATGGGGAGCCGATAGCGAGAACGGTCTGGCCAACTTTAACTTGCTTTGAATCGCCGAATTGAGCAACACCTTTAACATCTGCATCCGAAATTTTTAGAACAGCTAAATCAGTCATTGGATCAGTTCCAACCAATTTAGCATCGACAGTTTTTCCAGAGAACAATACTACTTGCAACTTATTAGCACCTTCAACAACGTGATTATTGGTCACAAGATATGCATCCCCGTTTGAAATCTTATAGATAACACCTGAACCAGAACCGGCAAGTTGAGCGTCATCAGATGAAGAATCAGAAGATTGGGTTCCAAAAATACTTTGGGTACCGGTTCCTGTTTGCTCATTTAAAACTGAAACAACGGCTTCTTTAACGTTGTTATAAACCTTGGTAGCATCTGAATTTCCAGAAACTACTTTTGGAGCTACGACGGTTTTAGTCGAGGTCGTGACTCCAGTATTAGTTCCGTTTAAATAAACGTATCCTCCACCAGCTACCAAAGTTCCACCAACAATAGCGCTCACTAGAGATGTAATTACAATTTTTTGTTTTGCATTAGCCATTTTTATTCTCCAATTTCTTCTTCTTGTTCAACTACCGGTAATGAAACGAAAATAGTTGTTCCCTTACCTTCTTTAGATTCGGCCCAGATTTTTCCGCCCAGAGCTTGGACGACTTCTTTACTGATTGACAACCCTAATCCGGATCCACCTTGTCTTCTAGCTCGAGCCTTATCGACGCGATAGAAACGATTGAAAACATTCTTTAAATCTTTTCTTGGAATACCAATTCCCTTATCACTAATACTGATCAACAAATTGTTATTTTTGGTTTTCATATCAACCGAAATTACACTACCATCAGGTGAATAATTGATGGCGTTATTGACAATATTATCGATAACTTGTGTAAACTTATCGGGATCAATTTCAGCTATCGTGCCCTTATCTTTGTATTTCTTTTCAATGACATATTTCTTGTCGTGAATGGTGTTACCTTGTTCGACAATCACTTCAAAACGATTCAAAATGTAATCAAGGAATTTAGAAACGTTTACAAACTCTAAATCGAGTTTCAAATTATTTTGATCAATTCGACTTAACTCTAGTAAGTCGTTAATCATTCGAGTCATACGCTGCGTTTCATTATGAGCAGTACCAAGAAAATCCATTGCTAGATTTCTTTGGTCAAGAGCTCCGTCTTCAAGAGTTTCAATAATGGAATTAACCGATGTCAACGGTGTTCGAAGCTCATGGCTAACGTTAGACACGAAATCTTTTTGTTGTTGTTCTAACTCAACTTCTTCAGTAACGTCTCGCAAAACGAAAACGGCACCTGTAATGAATCCGGATTGCCTTCTAATTAAACTAGCAGTCACGCGATAAGTAATATCTTGCTCCGGACTTCCTTCGATTGTAATTCCGTTCGAAGCTTGCATAACTTGTCTTAAAGTAAGACCATTTCTTTCGAATTGCAACAAGTCAGCGACGTTTGTCCCGCTAATCTTATTTGGATCCACACCCAATAAATCACTGGCGGCTAAATTAGCAATGGTGACGATTCCTTCTCGATTAACTGCTAGAACTCCATCGGTCATGTTGGACAATAGTGACTCAAGTCGAGATCTTTCAAGACGAGAATTTTCAGTCTCGACATTAATCGTTTCTCTTAATTCGTTTATGCGAGAAGCTAATCGACCAATTTCGTCGTTACTAGATACCAAATTAGAAACCGAATAGTCACCTTCAATCATGGCTTGAGTTTGCTCATCTAATAATTCGAGGGGACGACTGAGCCAGCGTGAAATTAAATAAGCAAAACCAATCATCATCACCAGCGGAATAAAAAGTGATTGAAGGAAAATGCCTGTAACACGTTGCATACGATCGTATGTATTGGTCATATCGGCAAAATAAAACACGGCCCCAATAACTTGTTTATCTTGAAGTAATGGGTAGCTCACGATGTAATTTTGCTTAGAACTGGATCGAACTTCTATGGCTTTTCGGTAATTATTATTAAGTAGGGTTCTTTGAATATTTCTCTGTATTAGGGTATTGGTGTAAACCTTGTTATAACTTGATCCCACATTTTGCTTAAAACTTATCGCAGTGGCTGCTCTAATTTTCCCTTCGTTATCGATAACAACGATGTCATCATTTTGACTAATAGCCGTAAGTGAGGACAAAGTTGAATTGAGTGCAGAATTCGATTCCTTTTTATTAGTATTTTGAAGATTTGAAGCTAAGGTGTTTCTAGTTAGCTTATTTATTTTTATCTGTGACTTAAAATTGTCGAGCGTTTGATCTCGATACTGCGTGGTGAAAACAACCCCAATCAAAATAAGTAAAGCAAAAATTGACAATGTAAAAATCAGTGCAATTTTAAAGTGCACTGAATGAAGGAATTTATTTACTTTTATTTGAAAACTTCGCATCTATTAAGACTGATCTTTTTTAATGTAATAACCAATTCCACGTTTCGTCATAAGAGTACGAGGATGGGATGGATCTTCCTCAATTTTTTCACGGAGTCTGCGGATTGTCACATCGACAGTTCTGACATCGCCGTAGTAATCAAAACCCCAAACTTCGTTCAAAAGCGTTTCTCTAGTTAATACTTGACCGGTGTGCCGAACAAGATAAGTTAGTAATTCGAACTCGCGATGAGTTAATTCGACTTCTTGATTATTTCTAAATACTTGGAAAGATTCGGGCTTAATTCTTAAATCATTGATAGTTACTTCAGACGCACTGGAAATAGCGACGCCAGGATTGTCAGCAACCGCGTTGTTAACGTTTCTCAAACGTGCTTTAATGCGAGAAATTAATTCACGATTCCCGAATGGCTTAGTAACATAGTCGTCAGCACCTAATTCAAGACCGAGAACTTTATCGATTTCATCATCTTTAGCGGTAACGAAGATTACCGGTGTATTGGAAGTGGCGCGAATGCGTTTCAAAACTTCGGTTCCGTCTAGTTCAGGAATCATTTGATCTAAGAGCACAAGGTCAGGATTTTCACTTTCAAAAAGTTCAACTGCTGAAATTCCATTGTCGGCAGTAACAACTTCGTAATCCTCTTTTAGGAGGTTAAAACGAATAACATCAGATATTGCCTTTTCGTCTTCAACTACAAGAATTTTTGTCATACATAAATTATACCGAGGGGTATTGTCAAAAAACGAAACTTTATATATACTTTTAATGTTGTTGTTTACAACACATGGATGAGTAGCTCAGCTGGCAGAGCAACGGACTCTTAATCCGTGGGTCGCGGGTTCGATCCCCGCCTCATCCAAAATCAAAGGCATTCAGTCGTTTACTGGATGCCTTTTTTGTTGTCGATATGCGGTTTGAACGA
>JAISIV010000091.1 GCA_031261865.1 Lactobacillaceae bacterium
TTGCACTATTCCGAGTACACTAGATATTGGAGATAGTGTGCTCAGCAAAGAAAAGAGATGAATAATGTAAATAAGCACCACGATTTAGCAACGTTTCAACTCGATTCTTAAGGAGAATAATATGGCATTAACAGAAGAAGATGTGCGTATTGCGTATGCAGCAAGTAAGATTACCACGGCAAGTAACCGTTCAAACTCTGGACGCGTAGCCCTTTGGCTTCACGTACCAGTTGAAGATGTTGACCAAGTGATTGATCAGTACTCACTACCAATCAAGAAAACTGCAGAGATGACGCATTTTTAACTTCTGAGCTCATATAGCTCTACCCGTAGTATACGTATGTTTACGTGTGTTACGGGTTATTTTTTTGCACGCACAGGTCCATAAAATTTCGACACATAACTTTTTCTAAAACCAAAAGTGAGATTTTTAAAAAGAATAAGTCTAACATGTTATGTGGAAATTTTATGGGAGGTTTTTACTTTTGGAAACACGTCAACAACACACAATCAAATCTGAAATAATTGCTCTACCAATCGTCGCAATTATCTTGGATGTTCTAGCCTTAGCTATGGCTGTTTACATTGGGTTTGCAGCAGTCGAACCTATTAAAAACAACTCGATTTTCTTGATATTGATAGCTTTTGCACTACTTGCAGCAGTCGGGTCGTTTATTTTAAATATCCGTAGTAAAAAAACAGTGAGTTGGATTGCTATTTCATTATGGTTGGTAGTTGCTGTAGTCTCTGGGGCTATCGTCATCAACCAACAACAAAACTTAAACAATGCCAATCGAGCTGCACAGGAACTCCACAACAAGTCAAAGAAAGCCAATGATCAATTCAAGTGGACTTTCTCAAACTTTGAAGCACTGACGACAGGAGACACTCTAACCGGAGCTGGTGGAGACACTTACGACTCAATAGTAGCTGCTTATGGTGAACCACAAGCAAAACAGAAAAATGCGCCTATGGGAGATATGCCAGAAAGCATGACCGTCACTTGGTCTAATCAACCCGATTCTGGCGATAGTAGCTATGCTATTAAAACAGTTACACTGTCATTCGTCAAACAAGATGATGGTTCGTTTGCGCTTACAAATAAATTACAAGCTGGACTCGAATAATACGCACCTTTAACACGTCACACAAACGGGCCAAGGAAAGTTAGCCACCTTCCTTGGCCCGTTTTTTAGTATCAAATTAATATTGGTGAACTGGCACCTTCAACAAGCGAACTGTTTCGTTCTCAGTATCTGCATCAAACATGCATACAGTGTCACCCAAACCAATTTCGTAGATGCTCGTAAACGTCATCTTGTGACCATTGACCGTGATTGTCGTGTCGGTATAATTACCAACAGTCAAATGCACCGTCATCCCCGGCAAAATATCTTTCATGATAAACCTCCCCATTGTCCATTAATCTTTTAATTGACACTTATATTTTATCACGAAAGCGTTTGCAGGTGTTGGATTCATATTACCAACCATTTTTTATATTTTCTAACCTTAATACGTTTTTAAATTCCTATATTGTCAAGAAAAATCGTCACTTTGACAAACTAATCATCGAACGCTATGGGCGTGAACTCAAAGCGGACTACAAATATCAACACATCTACTTGAACTTCAACGCAAAACACCTTGTCAGGAAAAATAAAAAACTACCTTGAACTGAACCCCGAAAATTGGGCGACTCATAATAATCAAAAGGCCCGAATCTCTTCCTCAATAAATTTCCGGCGCTCATTCGTTGAAAAATTCACCGTCGAATGCCCTGCGAAAAGTTTTGCAATCTCCCAGACTTTTGCAAAATTATCCAACACCCGATATCCATCAGACTGTTCGATATCATCCAGCAGATGTTCAACTACTTTCCCTTGTAGTGTGGTCAAACTTCCTGTTTGTAACAACTCTTCTTTATTCGATGTGATTGGTTCGTCATACTCATAGTTTTCACCCCAATAGGTATTTCCGAATTGATCCAAATATTCCAGTCCCCATAAAGTCAATAGAAGTTGTCTCTCAAAGGCCGCTTCATCCCATCGGCCTTGTTTTTCCAGTAGTCTACTATAATCTTCTACATAACTTTTAATATCATAGAGAGACCCCGTGTTAATCGTAAATTCATCGTCAGTTGAATTATCAAGCTGGTCTAGCAAATCTAACAAAACTTCTCGTTTTACTTCTTCGTCCGTCATCCCAGATACTCTATTTTCGAACGCTCTATCTTCCTGTTCTTCAAGCTCTCGTTTTATAGCTTTATCTTTTTCTGTTTGAATAGCATTTTGGATTTCCTTGCGTATTCTTTCTCGAACTAACTCCTCGTATACTGCCTCTACAGTTTTGTCCTCTTCTCTAAAATTAAACATCAAGTCGGATGGATAGATACTACTAGTAACTTTATAGTCCCAATGAAAAGTTAATTCTGGATGGGATTGTATTAATTTTTCACCCAATTGACTCAACCGAAACGGAGGTAGAAAATATCCGTACGCATCGTCATGATTGGTTTTTAGAACTAAATCGACAAGCTCTTGTTTCTTTTTGTTGTCGAGATTAGTCATAAAAATATTTTTTGAATTCAAATACTTAATAATGTCACTTTTTGTCTTTTGTTTCACTCCAACTTCTAATGGACATTCTTCGACATACCCCAAATCAATCAAAGTGTTGATTGATTTCCGACTGGTACCATCTTGCTTGTCCAATAAATCAAGTTGCTTTTCTCTGTTCTTGGCCTTATCAATCTTTTGAGCCATCCATTTGAAATCACCGAATCTGACACCTGGAATCACCTCGTAACTAATCCACTCCTCATATGTCATCCAACATTCCCCCAAAAATTAAAGTCAAATTTGTTTTCAGTTCCCAATACACATTACCTAAATCATTTTTTAATGAATACAACCAGAAACAGAACTCCTGCTTTTGGAATTTTTGTACACATCTGTGGTAGGCACACCCGATTTCCACTACTACCCATATGACTTAATTACTATTGTCACTCGTCGTTTTTACAGCTCTTGCATTCCTAGTTGATTTTCCTGCTTTCTAAGACCTGGACGCGATACTTGCTCGCTCTATATACATCTCATAGCATAAATCTAGGTATTTATGTCATCTCTCAAACACTACTTAATCTGCGAGTGCAATTTTAGCATCATCCCATAATTTTACTGGTTCACTCGGCAACTTCCATGGATCAAAATTAGGGTAGATTTCCCAATTCACAAATCGTTCATCTGGATTATAGCCCATTGAATTAGCAAACTCTTTCATTGAAACCCACTGCATGGGAGACTGTTGCTTTTCTGCTTTCTCTCGTAATCCTTTCGGAAGGTTATCAAACTTACCCGGCGTGTAATCATTAATGACAACAACATCAATAACCCCTGACTTGCGTCGAATTTCAGGTGATAAGGTCACCCGATTTCCGCCCAACTCATCGACTCGATTGTTCAAACGGTTAATTCCAATAGATATTTCTGAATCAACATAGTAAATATTTTTGCCTTTGAATTTCCACATCACCCTCATCTCCTTGAAGTATCTAATAATTTTTCAAATTCTTCGCCATCCAGTTGGTAGATATCAATTCCGTCGGTTTGCAACTTTTGACAATCTAATTCTTTCTGCGAATGAACCCCATCTACTAAATTCTTTGCTGTCTGAATTCCAACTATCAAATAATCCGTTTTCTTTGAAACAGAACCGGTAACTCGACCACCGTGAATTTTAATTATTGCCTCGATTTCTTTTCTCGAGTAACGACCCAAGAACTTACCGGTAACAACGAATCTTAGATTATCAAAGAATGGATCATCATCTTCATCGCCCAAATCGACCTCAACAGTTGACGAAGTTTTCTTTTTCTGAGCCTTGCGTTCCACAGAATCCCATTCCGGATTCATTGACTTCATCTCTTCAAAAGCAATTGCGGTTGTTCTAGCGTCATTTAACGCATTGTGAGACTTAGTCTTAATTCCGAATCGTTCCTTCAGAGTTTCTAGTTGAAAATTAGGAACACCCATCTTGGTACGCTCTGCAACCTGATAGGTATCAATAATCTTCCGCCCATCACGAAGTTCGATCCCTTTAGCAGCTAACCAAACCAAATCGAACCATTTAATTCGGTGTCCAACAATCGGGCTGTCACCTAAATACTCTAACAAGTATGGTTTCACTTCATTAAGCGTTGGTGCATCACTTACATCCTGCTCTTTGATTCCAGTTAAATCAGTCGTAAAAGAATCCACTTCATTACTATTGACGTACGTATTGAAATAATCCTGTTCTTTTCCGTCAATGTACCGAGCTGCAGAAATTTGTATGATATCTCCCCAAGCCGGCCTCACATCTGTTGTCTCAATATCTAAAACAATGTATTCCATATACAATATCCCTTCTAAAACAACTCTAATCGTGACAACTTCTTCTTTTCAGAATTGAACGGATCAGCATTTTTCAGCGCCATGTGCTCATCAATGATATTTTGATATTGTTGTAAGAACATTTGACCCTTGTCAGTTATCTTATACGCTTTGTACTTCACGACACTCTCGATTGCATCATCGTCGAATCCAGCATACTGCTGGACTAAATCCGCTTTATTTCCTCGAGGAGAAATACCCAGCAACTCTAATCCGTCTCTCAACGTATCATTTTTTAAAACCGGCAACTTCTCACGTCCTTTTAGCGCAGCAAGATGACCTGACTTCAAGAAAGCTGACACTTCTTTCTTGATATCAACTCGGTACGCTTTATTAAACCACTTCGGTGGCCACGCCAAATCTTTATCTTCTGATTTACCATCCAACCAATAAAGTGCAATTACATCTCCAACAATTGGGCGTTCCTCGACAAAAACACCTGGCTCTCGTTCAGGTACGCGTTGTATAGATTTATTATATTCATCATCTCGCGTCCTTGTAACAAATGGATTCATTCCTTGTGTCCTTCCTCGTGATATTGTTAACAATGTCCCTATCAGTATGCCACAACGCCGAACAGATTGCATCATTACGCAAAGCAAGCCGTCACATCAAAGGGTCCATCAACTAGCACAGATAGTTTGGTTCTAAAAAATGGTACTGATAACTACTCGCTCACGTGATTGGTTGTTAGTGCCTTTTTGATTCCTTGGTGTAAAAACAAAAAAAGGACAGCCCGGCTTCAACCAGTCTGTCCAAAAATACCCTCGAAAGGATATCCCAACAAAAATAACAATATCAGAATTTTACTTGGATTAACAGATTTAAATCTAACGTTCAGTCCAAATGAAGGATAACATTTCAGTGAAACAAACCACAATGGCACTGACGCGGTCACTTGGAACCTTGAACCACTAAATCGTGATTATTTGTTGGCCATAAGTACAGGAAGATTTAAACCAGCAACATTTCACCTATTTTGATGCTCTAATCAAAGCGTTTCTTAGTGCATCATCCACAGCGTAAATAAACAACCCATGTACGCCTCGTTTAATTAAAACATTCAATTCGTTTTGTAAATGTTCCATTCCATAGTCTATTCCGTCACGCCGCTTTGTTGCATTTTTATTTTGACTTGCTGCTGGATTGAACGTAACTCGACC
>JAISIV010000101.1 GCA_031261865.1 Lactobacillaceae bacterium
CCAAGCTTTGAACCGATGTCATAACGTTTACCGTTGAAGACATGAGCATAGACGTTTTGTTTTTTGTTTAGAGTTTCAATAGCATCAGTTAATTGGATTTCATTACCTTTACCTGGAGCCGTGTTTTCTAATTCAGTAAAGATTTCTGGAGTAAATAAGTATCTACCAATAATAGCTAGATCAGAAGGTGCATCTTCAGGCTTTGGTTTTTCTACGAAACCTTTTACTTTATATAGACCTTCACTAGTCTGTTCACTTGGATCAATAACGCCATATTCAGATACTTGACTATGTTCTACGGGCATAACGGCTACTTGAGATTCACCGGTTTGTTCATATCTATCTATTAGTTGTTTAGTAAGAGGCGTAGTATCAGTCATTAAATCGTCCCCTAACATGACTACAAAAGGTTCATCTCCGATAAATGACTTAGCAGTTAATACGGCATCTCCTAAACCACGTGGATGAGATTGTCTAATGAAATAGATATTTAAATCAGTAGTTTGGTGAACTAGTTGTAATAACTTATCTTTACCTTTAGAAGATAGTTGTTGTTCTAGTTCGGGATTTGAATCAAAGTGATCTTCAATAGAACGTTTTGACTTTCCATCTACTATGACGATATCTTCAATACCTGATTTTAATGCTTCTTCTACGATGTATTGGATAGTAGGTGTATCTACAATAGGAAGCATTTCTTTAGCTAGAGCTTTAGTAGCTGGTAGAAAACGGGTTCCAAGACCTGCTGCTGGGATGATGGCTTTTCTTACTTTTTGTGTCATGTTAATTGAACTCCTTGGTTAATGGTCTGTTTAGTAATGATTGGATTTGTGATTCGATTGATTGATCTTCATAAACAACCTGATAGACTGCCTCAGAAATTGGCATAGTAATATCATAATCCATTGCAATTTGATGCAAAGCTTTGGTCGTGGCGACACCTTCAACTACCATGCCCATTTCATCTTGAATCTGGTCTATATTTTTGCCTTGAGCTAGACCAAGGCCTGCTTTGAAATTTCTAGAATTAGGGGAGGTTGCCGTAACTATTAAATCCCCCAGTCCAGCAAGGCCGTCGAACGTTTGTGATTCTCCACCCATTTTGGCACCAAATCTTTTGATTTCAGCCAGTCCACGAGTAACAAAGGCGGCTTGAGTATTGTCCGACAAGTTTAATCCTGTAAGAATTCCTCCAGCGATTGCCAGGACATTTTTAATAGCAGCCGCGAATTCGGAACCAACCAGATCGTTTTCCGTGTACGCTCTGAAATAAGGAGTGGAAATTAGGTTTTGGACAATTTCAGCGTTTTCTTGATTCGCACTAGCAATAGACACTAAAGTAATTCCTTTTTGGATAACCGATTCAGCGTGGGACGGTCCTGAAATAAAGAACATATTATCTTGATTGGCGATGCTGACAATTTCAGAAATCATTTGGGAGATGCGCATGAAAGTTGAGACTTCAATACCTTTTGTGGCATGACCAACAATAGGTGTTTGACCACTACCTTTTAGGATTTCTTCAACTTGGGTTGCAACTTGTCGAATTGCCTTTGTAGGAACCACGAATAAAATCACTTGGGCTTCATCAATAGCTTGTTCTAAATCGGTCGTCGCAAAAACTTTTTGATTGATTTTATTACTACCTAGAAAACGGGGATTCAAGTGTGAAGTATTGATATTAAAAACATCGTCTTCGTTGTGACTCCATAAAATAACTTCATTATCGTTTTCGGCAAAAGTTGACGCCAGTGCGGTTCCCCATGAACCACCACCTAAAACTGCTACTTTATTTTTTTTCATTTTCTTCCCTATTCTCTTCCCCGTTTTCTTTAATAGCTACACGTTGGCGATCAAGCAGAGTTTCTAAGGCACTATAGCCCATTGAATCAGTCCGGTATTTAAGAACGGCAGCATCGACAACACTAGCGGTATTTCTACCAGATGTTATTGGAATTTCCATTTTTGGAATTTTAATTCCGAGAATTTCCGTCGTTTCACCGGCGTTTCCTAATCGGTCAAAGCCATCAAAATCCTTTTCGGCATTTTTTAAATCAATGTTCAAAACGATGGTTGCGTGTCCTCTGATAGAAGCCGCTCCGTAAGTCTGCATAACGTCGATAATTCCGACACCTCTAATTTCCATAAGGTTTTTTAAGATATCACTAGGATTACCGATTAGTCGTTGCTCATCTTCAGCATAGACATCAACGCGATCATCAGCAATTAAACGGGCCTTTCCTTGTTGAATTAATTCAAGAGCCGTTTCAGTTTTACCAACGCCAGGATCTCCAGTTAACAAAACACCGATTCCAGAAATATCAACTAGAACACCGTGGACTGAGACACGTTCGGACAATTCAGCTCCGAGATAGTAAGTCATATTACTTAACAACCTTGAACTAGTCATATGAGAAGCAAGAACGGGAATATGTTTTTCTTTCGCAGCATCAACTAACTCTTCCGGAATCTCTAAATCTGTAGAAATCACAAAAGCGGGGGTTTGGTTGGTGGCCATCTTTTTGAAAATTGCAGCGCGTGCCTCGTGAGTCATTGTTTTAGAATAATTTATTTCATTTACTCCAAATAATTGAACTCTTGTTGGTTCAAAAAATTCAAAGAACCCGGTGAGAGTTAGACCAGGGCGTGCAATATCTGAAATTGTAATAGGACGATTTAAATAATCTTGACCATAAACCACTCTCAAAGCAGTATTGTCAACTAGTTGTTTAACTGTAACGGGCATAATTTAATCTCTTTCTAATTTAGGCGTCAACCAAATTTGAATCAAACTCAAAGTAATGGTGATGACAAATGTCCAACCAACGCCATGAATTGTAATTCCTTTCACCAATAAATCAGTTAAATGCACGATAACGGCATTTATAACTAAAGTGAATAATCCGAAAGTCAGAATAGTAATCGGGAAACCAATTATCTTCAAGACCGGTTTCAAAAACGAATTTAAAATAGCCAAAACGAAGGCCGCAACAATTGCACTGGTCCAATCTTGAATCGAAACTGAACTTGGAAAAACATTGGCAAAAGTAATTAATACCAAACTATTGGCAAATAATTTCAATAAAAAACCCATAGACACCTCTATTCCATTTTAACGAAACAAAGGCAAACTATGGGTTATTGGTATTAAATGAAAGTTGATGAGCCAGGATTTAGTTCAACAATCTTACCGGTTCTCTTGTAAATAATCCATTCGGCGATGTCAGTCGCATGGTCAGCTATACGACGTAGATAACCATTAACAACCAAATAATCTGAACCAGCATCAATGGTATCGGGATTATTTTTCATCGAATTCAAAACTTCTGAGCGAATATCGTCCCCGATTACGGCAACCTGGGATTCTTGTTCAATGATTTCGGCACTTCTTCTAGCATCATCTGCAACGTAGGCATCCAAGACTTCGTCAACCACGTGAGAGGTAGCCGAACCCATCGAATTCAACTGACGTTCAATTTCAGGAATTCTTTTCTCACCTTTTTCACGATCTTTAACGCGAATTGTAGATTGAGCAATATTTCGAGCGTAATCGCCCATTCTTTCTAAACCACTAACGGCTTTCAAAATGGTTACGACTTCTCTTAAGTCAGTTGTAACCGGCTGGTATAAAGCGATAATTTCAAAGGCTTTTTTTTCGATAGCTTGCTCTCGTTCATTAATTTCATGATCGCGATTGATGATGTCATCTGCGACTTCAACGTCATGAGCGGTAAATGATGCAACCGAACGGTCAATGGTTCTAGAGACCATCTTCCCCATTTCAATAAATTGGTTATCTAAATCTGATAGTTCTTCGTCAAATAATCTACGCATAATTTTTCCTCTTTGGCTTAGCCGAACTTTCCTGAGACATAATCTTCAGTTTCTTTTTCTTTAGGATACAAGAAAATATTTTTAGTGCTGTCTACTTCGATTAAATTTCCATCCATGAAAAATGCAGTACGATCTGAAATTCTCTTGGCTTGTTGCATATTGTGAGTCACTATAATGATTGAATACTTATCTCCAATTTCTACTAGACCATCTTCAACAGCACGTGAGCTAATTGGATCTAAGGCTGATGTAGGTTCGTCCAAAAGTAAGATATCAGGCCGGGTGGCGAGGGCTCTAGCAATCGCAATACGTTGTTGTTGCCCACCAGACAATCCTAAAGCGCTTTGTTGGAGACGATCTTTTACATCATCCCAGATAGCGGCCTGTTTTAAGGCAGTTTCGACACGTTCATCGAGTTCTATTTTCGACAATTTATTGTCCAACTTTAAGCCAAAGGCAACGTTTTCATAGATGCTAAATGGGAAGGGATTAGGTTGCTGGAACACCATACCAATGTTTTTTCTCAACTGAGTGAGATCGGTATTTGGATCATAGATATTTTGTCCGTTGTAATTGAATTCTCCGGTTACTTTAACGTAATCAGTAAAATCGTGCATACGATTAATTGAACGTAAATAGGTTGATTTACCGGAACCGGAAGGGCCGATTAAAGCGGTAATTCCAGTCTCTGGAAAGTCTAGGTTAATTCCATGTAGTGCTTCTTTTTTGCCATAAAACAATCGGACATCTTTGGTTGTTAAAATTGCTTTTTCTTTTACATTTTCTGCCATTATCCAAAGTTCCCCGAAACATAATCATCTGTTAATTTAACCTTTGGTCGAGTAAAGATTTTTCGTGTCAAATCATACTCAATTAACTTACCCATATTGAAAAAAGCAGTGTAATCAGAAATACGAGCGGCTTGCTGCATATTATGAGTAACGATAATGATTGAATAATTATTCTTCAAATTAACCAAAGTTTCTTCAATTTGCATAGTCGATTTAGGATCCAAAGCTGAAGCTGGTTCATCAAGCAATAAGATATCTGGTTTCAAAGCAAGAGCACGAGCAATAACTAAACGTTGTTGTTGTCCGCCTGATAACTGTAAAGCTGATTTATCTAGAGAATCTTTAACTTGGTCCCACAGCGCAGCATTTTTGAGAGAAGTTTCAACGATTTCATCCAATTCAACTCTTGAGTACTTGCCTCTTTGAGTTAGCGCAAAAGTAATGTTGTCGTAAATTGACTTTGCAAATGGATTAGGTCTTTGGAAAACCATCCCAATACGTTTGCGGACTTCAAAAACATCGATTTCGGGAGCATTTAAATCAACTCCTTGATATAAGATTTGTCCACCAACAGTCGCTACATCATCGTTCATACGATTAAGAGAGCGGAGGAAAGTTGATTTTCCAGAACCTGAACCGCCAATTAAACTGGTAATTTTATTTTTTTCAAACGCAATCGTAGCCGGATTCATGGCATATTTCAAACCGTCATAAGTAACCGTTAAATCTTTAGTTTCAATAGCGCGTTCGTGTTTTTTACTTAGTTGAATAATGTAACGATCGTAATCAGTTTCAGCAACTAGTTGATCAACGATCTCAAGATTAGTTTTCTTGGCCATTATTTTCCTCCCGCTGTCATTTTCTTGAAAATGACATTTCCTAGTCGACGTGCAATCAAGTTAAACACGAAAACCAAAATTAATAGCACAGCCGAAGAAGCAGCTGAAATTTGAACTGCATCAGGAATGGTTGCTTCAGAATTAATTTTCCAAATATGAACTGCCAACGTTTCAGCCGGGCGCATGGGATTTAAAGGACTTGTTGATGAAAATGGATTTAAGTTTGTCCAATTCAACACTGGAGAGGATTGTCCAGCCGTGAAAATCAATGCGGCAGCTTCACCTAAAATTCGTCCAGAGGCCAACACAATTCCAGTAACTATGCTTGGTAATGCTGCCGGGATGATCACATGAATAATTGTTTCCCACTTAGAAATTCCCAAAGCCACACCAGCTTCTCGTTGGAGATTTGGAACGGCCGCCAGAGAATTTTCAATCGAAGAAGTCAAAATCGGTAAATTGAAGAAAGTTAAGGCAATAGCTCCACTTAAAATTGAAAAACCAAAGCCGAATTTTAAAACAAAGAACATGAAGCCAAAAAGTCCAACAACCACAGATGGTAACGAACTTAAAACTTCAATCGAGTTTCTAAGAGTACTTACGAATTTGTTTTTTGGGGCATATTCATTTAAATAAATGGCGGCACCTAAAGCGATAGGTAAACTTATGAGCAATGACAAGACCAATAAATAAATCGAATTAAATAATTGTCCAGAAATTCCTCCACCAGCTGAAACCGATTTAGAAGGACTTGTTAAAAAGTGCCATGAAACATAAGGTAAGCCTTTAATCAAAATGTATCCAACTAGAAAGGCGAGAATTAAAACGACAATTCCAGCCAAGATTCGAATAAAAGAAATGGCAACCTTATTAGTGATTTTTGAGTTGATCATTTGAGTGCTCTCCTATTGGCGATGCGACGAATAATTGTATTGAATAGCAATGACATCAAAAGAAGAATCATAGCTAGTGACCAGAGCACATCGTTAGCTAGCGAGCCATCAGTAGTGTTTCCGATACCTTGTGTGAGGACGGAAGTTAATGTGGCAGCTGGTGAAAATAGTCCGTCAGGCATAACTGGAGAATTACCAACAACCATTTGTACTGCTAGCGCTTCCCCGAAAGCTCGGGCTAAGCCGAAAACGATTGCCGTTAAAATTCCTGGAATGGCGGCACGTAAAACTACTTTATAAATGGTTTGCCAAGGAGTTGCTCCAATAGCATATGCAGATTCACGCATGTGTCCAGGAACGTTTCTCAAAGCATCAATAGTCATAGAAGTGATGGTTGGAAGAATCATGACAAAAAGGACGACCACCCCTGAAAAAATCCCGAATCCAGTACCACCAGTTGCATTTCTAACGGCAGGGACTACGACGGCTAGCCCAATGAAACCGTAAACGACAGAAGGAATTCCAACAAGTAATTCAATAACTGGTTGCATGATTTTGTTTCCCCATTTAGGAGAAACTTCAGTAACGAATAGCGCTGTTCCAATTGCGAAAGGAGTAGCAACTAAAGCACTTAGGAAAGTTACTGCGAACGAACCAACGATCATTGGCAGGGCGCCGACCAATTGATTACCGGCTTCATCAGTTTTTCCTGGGTTCCATTGAGTTCCGAAGACAAAATTAAACGGATTAATTTGATCCAAAGTAAAAGTTGATAGTCCACGGCTAACAACGAAGAAAAGGATCGCAAAGACAACCAAGCCAATTAGAATAAGAGCAAAAAGGCTTAACCTTTTTCCGAAATTGTCTTTTTTGGTAGAAATCGATTTTTTAGTTAATTGTTGATAAAGTTCATCATTCATTTTTCAGTTACGTTTCCGTTCGCGTCTTTGACATATTGCATTCCAGATATAGGAATATAACCCAATTTTGGAAGAACATTTTTTTGAAAATCATTAGACATAAAGAATTTCAAATAAGCGGCAGTCGTACCATAAGGCTTTCCTTTGGTGTACATATGTTCGTAAGACCAGATTTTCCAATCATTGTTTTCAACATTTTTTGCTGTTGGCTTAACA
>JAISIV010000150.1 GCA_031261865.1 Lactobacillaceae bacterium
ATTCTTGGTCGGATCTAAGTAAACCTCACGCTAATGGGGTTTTTGCTTACCTTTTTAAATTCTATATACAAAAACAACACTGAAATTAATCAGTGTTGCATTTCAAGTGTAAATTCGTCATATTAAGGAATCAATCGTTCTTAGCACACCTGACTGATTGTTATCGGCCAATGCGTGTTGTGCCTCGGTAAAATTCTTTTGGATGAATTCAGGAGCGTTTGGCATAACGAATGGCGAATTAACGTAATAAAGCATTTCAAGGTCATTTTCACCGTCCCCGAAAGCCGCCATTTCGTCCCCGTGGACATCTAAATAGTCCCCAAGTTTTTGTAATCCAACTGCTTTACTGATACCGTCATTGATAATATCTAAGGTTCCATATCCTGAAGAAGTTGTTCTTAATCCTTCAATTCCAGTAATGGAAATTAGTTCTTGTGTCATCAATTTTTGATCTGAATCAGACCATCCCATTGAAATCTTTTGAATTGGCTCCGTTATTTGATCAACATTTTCAACTAATTCGAAATGTGGATCTCTTTTTTGACTCCAACGAAGAAAGTCAATTCCAACTGAAGATGGGCTGAAAGTTTTCGTCCGCCCTTCAAACATCACGCGGTCAGGCAAAACAGACAACTTAGGAATGGCTTCAAATAAAGGTTTTAGATATTCACTAGGAAGATTAGATTCGAAGATTACTTTTCCATCCACCATAACTAAACCACCGTTTTGGGCGACGTATGCAATTTGGTTTTCTCGATTGAAATCTTCGAAGACGTGATTAATTCCGTTGAAGGATCTCCCAGAAGAAGCAACGAAATATTTATTTTTTTGATGCAGTTCTTTTAAAACCAACTTCAGCAGATCTCTGTCAAAAGTTTTATCGTCTCTTAAAAAAGTTCCATCTAGATCTGTTGCGAATAATTTAATATCAGTCATACCTCAATTATAGAGAAAAGACTAATTAATAAGGTGATGACGAGAGTCGAACCCGCGATCACGGTTTTGCAGACCGTTGCCTTAACCACTTGGCTACATCACCATTTTGAACACGATGAATATTTTAACACGATGAAAACAAACAAAATTCATATGCTGTTCACCCATTCTAAAGACTAGCTTTCTATACTGAAACCAAATTCAAAATGAAAAGAGGTTTTATATGACAGTTTTAATTAATCAGCTTTTGCAATTACTGGTTGGAGGAGCGCTTGGGATTTTAGGAGTCAAACTGTGCACGTTAGTTTTCGGAAAGGCAAAAAAACCGACCGATGATACAAGTGTGATGAATTTAGTTATCGCCATTTTAGCGGGTTACTTAGGTTCTAATATCGGAAATCTGGTCACTGGTGCAGAAAAAATGAATTTAGGAGTAACGTCATTAGGCAACATGTTCGGTTGCGGATATAGCTTGTTGCCGTCAGTAATTGGGGCGATTGTATTTTCATTTTTTATTGGTTTTATTTTGAAGAAAGTCGCTTAATTTACGTCTTATAATATCCGCATGACGGATTTATTCAGACTATTATTTCAAATTTTCATGATTTATGTCGCTTTTTGGTCGATGCGAAATATCCATTTCACGCCAGACGATAATAGATACCCCAATCAACTTGCCACTTTGCGGGTGCTAATCGCCATTGCTTTAGGATATTTGGTTTCGACTTTTTTTATTGGCGCTGCGCTTTTGATTTTGGGACAATAAACTCTTCAAAAGGCGGATGATATAATTTTTCTGAGGTTTTTTATGTCAAAAGATATTGGAATTGATTTAGGAACAGCCAACGTTTTAATTTACGTTGAAGGAGAAGGTATTGCTTTAAACGAGCCTTCTGTTGTTGCTATTGACCAAAAAACAGATGCCGTGCTCGCGATCGGAGCCGACGCTTATAAGTGGATTGATCGTGGAAATCAAGACATCCGCGTTGTTCGTCCTTTAAAGGACGGAGTTATCTCAGATTTCGATGCGACCGAAGCAATGTTAACCAGTTTCGTCAATCAGTTGAACGTTAAGGGGCTTTTCAGCAAGCCTAATATCATGATTTGCGCGCCTACCAACATTACTGAAATTGAACGTCGTGCAATAATTGAAGCCGCTCAACAAGCTGGCGGAGCAAATGTTTATTTGGAATATGAACCAAAGGTCGCTGCCGTTGGTGCTGGTTTGGATATTTATGGGTTCGCCGGAAACATGGTAATTGATATCGGAGGAGGAACTTCCGACGTTGCTGTTCTCTCTGGTGGTGACATCGTGGTTTCCGAGTCGCTTCGCATGGCTGGTGACCAATTCACCCAAGACATCATTCGTTACATGCGTAATGAACACGGAATTTTAATTGGAACACCAATGGCCGAGAATATCAAACGTGAAATTGGCTCGACCACACATGTTTTGAATCCAAAAACAATGGTTATTCGCGGTCAAAATATGCTTGACGCATCATCAATTAAAGGTCTTCCGATTGCCGTTACGATTGATTCGAACGATATTGAGAAGGCTTTACGTGCTACTTTAGCTGAAATTTCTGCCAGCGCAAAGAGAATTCTTTCTCAGATTCAGCCAGGTTTAGCAGGGGATATTATTAATCGTGGAATCATGCTCACTGGTGGTGGGGCGCTCCTTGGATCGAATGTTGAAGGAGGTGGAATCGACTTATTCCTTCAAAACGAACTTCATGTTCCTGTAAATATTTCAGATTCGCCGTTAGATAACGTTGCTAAAGGTGCAGGTGTCCTTCTTGAATACGCAAAGAATTCTCGAAAATTAGGTCATCAAGTACTTGGAATCGGCAACGCAAAATCCAAGAGAAGTACACAAGACTTAGAAAGAGAACTCGTAAATATTAATAAGGTGAGTGGACATGAGTAATAAAGCCCGTGAATTTGATGTTGAGTTAGTAGATTCCTCAAATACTCAACTCGATGTTGTCGTGAATAAAAAAGTAGTTGGTTCCGTCATTGATACGCAAACTGGTGACTTTAGAGCTGTAAATGTTCGATCACAAAACTTGGGAAGTGCCCATACTCAAGAAATTGCTATTCAAATGGTAATTTCTGATTTCAATTTAAATAATTAATGCAAAACAGTAATTTAACAAATAGAGCGATTTCCGTTAGAAGACGATCCACTGAACAAAGAATTGATTGGTGGATTGTTTTTACTGTGATCGGTTTTATGATAATCGGTTTCGTTTCCCTAGCGTTGTCTTTCTATGCCCAAACTGGGGCCGTGCCAATAAGAACCATGGTTGTCCAATTAGTTTGGTGGACAATAGGTTGGATTGCCGCTCTTATTTTGATGCGTCTGGACGCTGAAAGTTTGTATCGAATATCTCTTTGGGCTTATGGTGTTGGAATCTTTTTGTTAGTTGCAGTTCTTTTCTTGTATAACCGAGGATTGGCAGCTTCAACAGGTGCTCGTTCGTGGTTTGCCTTCGGAGGATTTACTTTTCAACCTTCCGAAGTTATGAAACCGGCATTCATTTTAATGCTGAGTAAAGTCATCTACGACCATAACCAAAAATATCCAACCCATTCACTTAAAACAGATTGGGTTTTGATAGGGCGTTTGCTTTTGTTCACAGTTCCTGTTTTGGTTTTGATGCTTTTGCAACGTGATTTTGGAACAATGTTGGTTTTCGTAGCAATCTTTGTTGGAATGGTTTTCGTCGGGGGAATCTCTACTAGAATCGTTATCCCGGCGCTTCTAGGGTTCGCGTTTGTTGCTATTGCGACTCTGTTTGCCGTTGCAACTGTTGGTGGTCGTTCGTTATTAATGCGAATTGGTTTTCAAAGTTATCAGTTCGCTCGTATCGATAGTTGGCTGAATCCCGCTGGAGACACTAGTGCTGATTCATACCAATTAATGCAATCGATTAAAGCAATCGGTTCGGGAAGATTGTTTGGTAATGGGATTTTTGGAATGAAAGTTAATGTTCCGGTTCGATCATCAGACATGATTTTTTCAACAATCGGTGAAGCTTTTGGTTTCTTGGGTGGAGTACTAGTTATTGTCTTGTTCCTATTTTTCTTTTATCTCTTGATTAGACGTGTTTTTGACACTCGTAATTCCTTTTATGCATATGTTGTTACTGGTGTAATCATGATGATTATGTTCCACGTTTTTGAAAATATTGGAATGACAATTGGACTATTACCATTGACGGGGATTCCGCTTCCATTTATTTCTCAGGGTGGTTCAGCTCTTCTTGCGAATATGATTGGTGTTGGATTGACGATGTCCATGACATATCACAATGTCGAGTCTTCTTTTGCAACTAGAAAAGGAGGCTTCCAGTGAACGACGAACTTCTAAGTAAGTATAGATTACGATTGAATGATTTAAGGCGATTAATTCATACCGGTAATATCTATCAAGGTATTAATTCTCAACTAGAGAATTTGGGCAGGATAATCGTTACGAATTCCAGAGGGATTGTTGAAAGTCATTTTGCTGAATTTTTAGAAGCCAGCAAACAAGCATTTGATGAGGGGAATCACGTCATTTTCGACTATCGCCACGATGCTGTAGTTGAACATCAAATGATTGGTCAAATCTCAGATGAGGAGCTATCGAAAGTTTTGATTCTCCTAAGTTCTCCTCGAAAAGATCAGAGAGACACTGGTGCCTACTTCTTTTTAAGCGAATTGATTGAAAACGATTTACTATCGGTCGAGCAAAAGGACTATTTATTACATACTTTGCTCAATGACTTAGAATTGTTCAACGAAATCGATATTCCAGAAAGTAGTTTTGTATATCAACGATCATTTGCGATTTTACTGTTGTCGGTCGCGCTTGGTTACCGAAATCCACAAACTGGTGAAAAATTTTTGCCTGACGAGATGATGGATTATGATTTGATTGTGTCTCAAGTAGCCTTGTATTCGATGTTGGAGTTAAATACAAAAGGATTTGACACTGATAGCGGATGGATTCATGCTTATTTACATATTGGAAATGCGGTTGCAGCTTTAATAAATAATCATGAAATACCTGATTTAGACAGAATATTTCTAGTGGCTACATTGTTAGCCGGTTATCACAAGAATATTACTCCTTACACGATGGGAGAGATTGATCGCGTTGTTGATGCAATGATTGAGTCGA
Organism: Lactobacillaceae bacterium; assembly: GCA_031261865.1. GTDB lineage: Bacteria > Bacillota > Bacilli > Lactobacillales > Lactobacillaceae > Oenococcus. The sequence continues at coordinate 5,108 of JAISIV010000150.1, forward strand.
TTCAAAATTTCGAATACCTTGGAGATTACTTCAACAATGTTTTACGAGAATGGGAAATTCAGCTGAAAAAAAGATTTTTATCCAATTCTGAAGCTGAATGGAACAAAAATTACAACATGATCCATTTTCAGCAAAATGTGATGTTAAAAATAAATGAATTCCCACCAGAAACGCAAGATCTTTTTGGGGATGGAGGATATTGATGGATAAAATGAACGTTGCTTTGGTTTTCGGTGGAAACTCTTCTGAACACGATGTTTCCAAAAGAAGTGCAAAAAATTATTACGATGGTTTTAATAAAGAAAAATATAATGTCATTCCTTTTTTAATCGACAAGCAAGGACACTTCATAAATTCTGATATCTCAACCAAAGTTTTGTTTGGAGAAGACGAAGATCAGTTGTTAGTTGATTATGTCTATGATGATGATCTTTTTTCTCCGATTAACGAGTTAAACAAACATAAAATAGATTTATTCTTTCCTGTTGTTCATGGGAATTTAGGAGAAGATGGAACCTTACAAGGTTTATTTAGGATGTTAGATAAACCATTTGTCGGAGCTGATTTAAAAGCCCATGCTATGAGCTTTGATAAAGTCATTACCAAAGAAATTCTCACTGCCAATGGAATCAGAAACACTGAGTATTTTGTTGTTCGGCAAAACGAGAAAGTCCCAGATTGGTCAGAAGTTGTTGAGAAATTCGGGGATGTTGTTTTCGTTAAAGCTGCCAATCAAGGTTCATCCGTTGGAATCAGTCGTGTGACGAATGAACAAGAGTATAAAAACGCAATTCTTGATTCTTTCCAATATGATGAAAAACTGTTGGTTGAAAAGGCCGTCAATGGTGCTTTCGAACTCGAAGTCGGCTTGATTGGAAATTCTGATATTCAAGTTAGTTTAATTGGAGCGCACTCAGCCCCAAATCAAGGTGAAGGAGATGGATGGTTCGATTACTCTAATAAATTTGTCGACAACTCAAAAATGCAATACGATATCCCAGCCAAAATTTCTGGTGAACAAACTGAGGAAATAAAACAAATGGCCGTTAAAGCCATGCGAGCTCTTGATATCAAAGGTCTTGTCAGGATGGATTTTCTTATTGATTCAAAAGGTGTCGTTTATCTAGGTGAACCTAATACACTTCCTGGATTTACTAATATGTCGCTATTCCAAGTTCTTTGGGACACGAGCGGAGTCAAGCGCGCTGATTTGATTAATCGACTAGTTGAGTATGCACTAGAAGAATATAACCGCAAAAAAGGAATCAGCTACTCCTTCCAAAAACTAGAAGAAGAAAATCTG
>JAISIV010000151.1 GCA_031261865.1 Lactobacillaceae bacterium
TGTCCTTCAATCGATAAAACTGGTTGATGTTTTAGACCTCGAGATGCTAAGTCTGAAGCTACCTCAGGATTATTATCAACATCGACAATTTCAACATTTAATTGCATCTGGTCAATAAAACGTTGTAACATAGCGGTTTGTGCTGACTCTTTAGTTGAATAAAAGGTGATTTTTGGCATTTCTTAACTCCTAACGTAGTTAATAGAATAGAACTATTTTTTGGAGATTTTGCGACTTCATAAATCCCGAATATTTTCAAACCGCGCAGGTACGTTAAGTTATATTTTCTTCAAAAATTATTCATTTTCAACAACGGTTTCATGCGCCTCAAGCCTGTGGAAAAAATATTAAGAAATGTTTAAGGATTTTGAAGACCAATTGTTAATAAAATGTTCGTGTTTATTGTCCGCGCCAAAATATGAACCTTGATATAATTTTTATTAGACTTTTTACAAGTCAATAAATTTAAAAGGTAAATTTTTTAATATATGGACGATACATCCTCCTCGCTGCCGCTGGCCGCGAGTCTCATTATTTTAGTTATCGTACTTGGGCTAGCTGTTATCTTCACATTGCTCGAGTACTCATTAATTAAAGTGCGGCCAAGCGCACTCAAGGCGATGCAAGACGTTCGCGAAAAACCAAGCAAACGAATCACCACTGCCGTTAAAATGACCACACACTTGACTGAATACCTTTCAACTGCACAAGTTGGAATTACTCTGACAAGTTTGGTTACTGGTTGGTTAGGTGAAACTACGTTTGCTGATTTAATCATTAAAAGTGGTGTCTTCAAGGCTTTAAGCATTGAAACCGCAGTTGCTCATGCAATTGCATCAATTCTTGCCATCTTGTTGTTCACATTTGTTCACGCTGTATTTACGGATTTGGTTCCAAAAAATATTGCCATTTCTGAACCAACAAAAACACTGCTTTCGATTATCCCAATCGTTCAAGTGTTCCACTTAGGCTTTAAGCCTTTAATTATTTTCTTTGATAAAACTTCTTGGTTAGTAACTCACCTTCTAGGTTTCAAAGAACAAGAAGATTCTGACATTTATTCTCAGGCCGAAATTCTTGATCTTACTGAAAACTCAGCAAAGAACGGTGAACTTGATGAAGAAGATTACGAGTTCATGCAACGCGCATTCCAAATGAATGACAAAGTTGTTGCCGACATCATGACTGACCGCACTCAAATTACGGTTGTCGACGTCGAAGACACAATCCAAGATGCTCTAGACGTCTATTTGCAAGAACAGTTCTCTCGTATCCCAGTTACTGCCGATCACGATAAGGACAACATTATCGGATACGTTTTGGCTTTCGACATTATCCGTCAATCTCGTATCAACGCTGAAGATAAAGTCGTTAAAATCATGCGTGATAACGTAAATGTTCCTGAAAACATGAAAATCACTCAAGCCTTGCAAGAGATGAATCACAAACGGGCTCCATTGGCAATTGCTGTTGATGAGTACGGTGGAACTGCTGGTTTAATTACCGACAAAGATATCTACGAAGAATTATTCGGAAACTTCCGTGATGAACAAGATGATATCGATGACAACTTAGTTGAAAAGCTAGGTGGAGATAAATATAAGGTTTCTGGAAAGATTTCTCTCTACGACTTGCAAGATGATCTTGATGTAAAGATTCCTGAATTTAATGAAGATGAAGCCGTTACTCTAACTGGTTATATCATCAATAATTATCCCGATACTCGTAAAAACGATATTGTTACGATTGAAAATCTAGATATTAAAGTTCTTGATTATGAAGATGCTTATATCGAAGAATTCGAAGTTAAAGTTAATCCCATAAAGGAAACTACTGACACCGATTCAGACGACAATCAAGACTAAATAAAACGTCATTCAACTTAATTGTTGAGTGACGTTTTTTGTTCATAATCGGTAATTTTTGTTCACAACTGGTCGTAATTTTGATGAAATATTTCTTAAACTAATATCAGATAACAAGTTAAGAGTTATCTGGAAAGAAGGTTTCAAAAAATGAATAAAGTTTCAAAGAGTTTATTACTTGCTTCAACTTTAGTTTTAGTTTCAACTGCTTCAGTGCCTTCGGTAAATGCTTTTGCGGATACAACACCTACAATTACTTACCAAACGCCAGATACTACTAACTCAATTAGTTTTGGACCAGTTGTATCTGATACTAATAGTTATGCTGATCCAACTCTTGATGCAATGAGGATTTCAAATAATCTAGGGGGAGCATCAACTCAATATAAATATTATCAAGGGGTGGCATATACTCACTACAATGACGAGTTTATTCCGGGCTGGCTTTCCGGTTTAGGGTCACTAGGCGTGAAAACAGCGCTCAGCTATCTGCTGCTGCATGCTCCTTTCACTTGGGGTAATCTCGGGTATAACGCGGCCACATCTTTCCTGGATGGCTCTTTTAGAGACCACGTGTTAAGAGTTTACCTCGACGAGAAAAATATGGCTGTCGCGTATCAAATGATTAAGTAGCCAACTTATGGAGGACAGAAGATGGAGAAAAATCTAAAATGGAATGCTTCTTTGCTAGTTGTATCCTCGTTATTTGTGTTCATTGCTTATTATTTTTTAAGGGATAGTCTCAGTTTTTATAGATCATTTTTTGGAGGTTTTATTTACTCTATTGAATATGGATTAGCATATCAACACGTTTCAAAAAATCAAAAATATTTGTTTCTTCATAACGGTGTACCTGCCTTATTAATTCTTTTCTTTTTATCACTTGTATTCCACAATTTTTAATAAGCCCATCTCGTCCCGCCGATTTTATATCGGTGGGATTTTAATTAAGATTGGGGGTTTCAATCTTAGTGTTCATAATCAGTTATTTTTGTTCACAACCGGTCGCAATTTTGAATTCAATTCTTCTATAATTAATGAAACAAAAGGAGATATTCGAATGACGACGAAAACATTTGCCAATGTTGTATCACCGATCGTATTTTTATCACTAATCGCCGTAATCACTTATTTTCAAAAAAGACCATGGTTGCCGACGACGATTTTTGTTGTGCTAACTCTTATTTGGTTAACCTTTGCAAATTACCAATCTGCAAAACACCAGTTAACTACAATTCAAAAAATTTTAATCGCGGCACTGATGTTTGTTAATTTAGTAATCTATGAACTCCTGAGTGGTCCATTTGAAATTCAGAGTTTGGTCACATATCTTTTCTCATTATTTCTACTGGCTGGCCTTTATTATTTCGATGTTAAAGGTGGCGAATCCAAAAGGAAAAATCAATTCATTTTTTTAACACTAACTTTTATATTTGTTGGGATAATTTTGATACTAACGCTTCCAACAAAGTGGGCAACCAAACTTCCTCTTGAGGGTTTTTTACCCTTCGCC
>JAISIV010000038.1 GCA_031261865.1 Lactobacillaceae bacterium
TCAATGATATAAAAGAAGGTATTTTTTGACTAAAAGTCTTGTTACCCGCCCGCATAGCAGGCGGTTTTTTGTATCAACAAGTTGATACAGTCTTAAGACTTAATAAAAAGCGTTCCATCGTGGAACGCTAAATTTTATTCAGGATTCTTTTGCGCTAACTGCCATTGTAAATAGGCGTTGATAAAAGGATCGATATTTCCATCCATAACCTTATCTGGATCACCAACTTCAAAATCAGTGCGATGATCTTTAACCATTTTATATGGTTGGAAAACATATGAACGGATTTGAGAACCCCAACCATTTTCTTTTTGTTCTCCGGTTAAAGCGGCTCTTTCGGCTTCTTGTTTTTCCAATTCGATTTGGTAAAGCTTAGACTTCAACATGTTCATAGCAATATCTCGGTTTCCATATTGAGTACGTTCAATTTGACTGGCGACAACAATTCCAGTGGGAATATGAGTTAATCGGACGGCAGTAGAAACTTTGTTGACGTTTTGCCCTCCAGCACCACCAGCACGGTAAACATCCATTTTGACATCAGCGTCATTAATTTCGATTTCAATTGTGTCATCTAATTCTGGCATCACATCAATTGAAACGAACGAAGTGTGTCTGCGACCTGCTGAATCAAAAGGACTAATACGCACGAACCGATGGACACCTTTTTCACTTCTTAAAAATCCAAAGGCGTTGTGGCCGACAATTCGAAGAGTTGCCGAATCTATTCCAGCAACGTCTCCAGCTTGATAATCCATAACTTCAATCTTGAAATTATGAGCTTCAGCCCACCTGGTGTACATGCGATAAAGGTTTTGACCCCAGTCGGTGGATTCGGTTCCACCAGAGCCTGGGTGAATTTCTAGGATTGCATTATTAGCGTCATAAGGTTCAGTCAATAGTTGAGTAAGGTTGTATGCCTCAATTTCTTCAATCAACTTTTCTACACCACTTCCTAATTCTTCCATCAAATCAGGATCGTCTTCTTCAGCAAGCATTTCTAAAATTGCTGACAGATCATCGAATTGATTTTGAATCGACATGAATGAATCACGACGTGATTTGTATTCGTTTGTCTCATCAATGACTTTCTGAGCCGATTGTTGATCGTTCCAGAAATCAGGGTCGCTCATTTTGTCTTCATTTTCCGCAATCTGAGCATCAAGAGCCTCTAAGTCAAAGAGACCTCCTGAAGTTATTGATTTGGATTTCCATCTCTTCGAGATGGCGACGAGCTTCAGATATTTCCATAGCTATTTCTCCTTAACTTCCAAGGTAATAGTTTACACGAGGTGTGAATGAAGGACAAATTAAGCATTTCAATAAATTAATTCAACTTTTTTTTGCGATTTTATCGCAAAAAAAGACCTTGAAGTTTAAAACTTCGAGGCCACAAATGTATTATCAAGAGCAACTGTAAAGATATTGTTGAATCTAGTTAAGTATTGTCAACCCAAGCAAAATAACAAAAACAAAAATCATAAAGAATCCAAAGAAAGTCGCGATCCTTGATTCATCTTGTTTTCTGGCTTGGAACCAGCCGAAGACAAAAGACGAAGCGTTGAAGATATTGAACAAAACCATCATAAATTGAACTGATTTTGTTTCTTCAGGCGCATTCGGCCAGGTTGCAACCGAAGCAAGAAACAATGGCAAAACAACTAACATCAAAGATGACCACTGAATCGTTCTAAAATCACTTTTATCAAGAGGTACTTTTTTAGAGAACCAAAGAATTCCAAAGATTATTCCGAAGACGGCTGTAATTACAAAATAAATCCACAAATTTTGGAAAGGTGTAGGAGTGAAAGCAACAATTATCCATGATAATAGCAACGCTGCGATTAGGTATCCCAATAAAATTTCCATCTTACTTCTATATTTCATTCACATCCTCATTTCAAGATAAGCCATCCTAATGCAAAAAACATCAGGATGATGAGCCCAGATTGAATCCAAAGCATCATCATAAATGGCCTTTCTATTTTTTTTTTAGTTTGATTAAAAGTTTTTAGTGCTCTTTTTTCATTCATGTTTTTTAACAAATCGTCTAATGAAATATTAAATAACTCTGAAAGTTGAATTAAAGTTTCGATATCAGGAATCGTTATATTGTTTTCCCACTTTGAAACTGATTGTCTAGCAACCATAACACGAGTGGCCAAATCACCTTGTGACCAACCATTGGCGATTCTTAATTCTTTTATTTTCTCGCCAATTGGTAAAACCATATATTATTCCTCAACTTCTTTAATTTCAGACTCTGTCATTAACAGGTGACGTTTGCGGTTGAGAAAATCTTTATCATTGATTTCACCCTTTGCATAGCGTTCATTAAGGATTTCAATTGCAGTCGGTGCAGAAACTATTTCTTTATCCCAGCTGAAATCATGCATCGAATGATTATGGTGATTTTTCATACTTTCCATTCTATTCCTGAATTCCGGATCGTTCTTCATCTTACGCTGCCAATGAATCATGTTCGCAATAAAAATGATAATTAGCGCTACAAGCACCACTAATACCCAATTAATTTTAAGACCTATAGCCATTAAAACTGTAGTCATATTTTTTCCCCTTTTCGCTCAGCGTGAGCCGTGATTACAAGAAAAATAATATAAATATCTTGTGCCCTTGGGTAGCACTTGTTAGGTGCACGGTAGAACTTAGCTGGTGCGCTAACAGATAATGTTGGTACGGATGAATCTGAAAAAAATTTGTTGAGGGAGAATTGGTAAAAAAATTACTATTTCAATGGCACTAGTTCTCGTTATACCTATGCTCTAGAGTCGAAATATTCTTGAAGGTAAGGGAGTCTTAGTTTTACGTAACCATACTTCTCAGTATCGATTACACCCCATGTCTTCAATTTCTCTCGATAAACAGAAAAATGAGAACTACTCGTGTCTGCAAGTTTGATTACGGATTCTACTTTCTGGTAACCGATACCCAGTTGTGAAATATTTTTTAGGTATTCAATCGCCGTTTTTGGTAGATCAACCATCAGTTGGTCGTAAACTTTATAGAACATCGTTTTCTTAGCCTCGTTCAAAACTTGTTCAGTGTCAATCTCTTTTTTTCGAGTAGCGAGTTCCATATTTCATACCCAACCAACTGGTAAAGATACGGATAGCCTTGTATATCTTTCGAGAGTCTTTCGATTTGTTCATTTGACAATTCGTCTTCTTTAAATATTGACCGGTACTTATCAGCAATTTGGATATTGGATAAATTTCCAATCGTTAGATCTCTTGATCTCAACAAAAAAGAGAGAGCAGGGTCTGTCTTTAATTTTTCATCAATACTTGGCAGTCCGGCACTAATTATCATCATTGGACCGTTTTCGTTATAAATGGTTTTTTGCGCGCCGAACAATATTCTTAATTCATCTGTTACATGTTGAATTTCATCGATGAAAACAACGAGTTGTATATTATTTTTTTCGTATTGATTAAGTACTTCTTGAATCGAAGCCTGATATGAATTTGGTTTATCAAATTTATCTGTTCGAGCTATTTTCAAGACGCCAAAAAAAGTTGCGGATGCCTCCAAGTCTTTTTTAGAATCAGAAGGCAAAGCATTAATTGCGGAACTAAGTATGTTATCAAGTATCTGATTATCTGAATTAACGAAAATTGTTACGACATTATCATATTCATCATCAAGTCTCTGTTTTAAATTTTGTAATGTCGAAGTTTTTCCGGTGCCGCGAATACTTGTGAGGGTTAAATTTCTATTTCCTTTATCTTTCCAGGTTAAACCCTGTTCCAATTTCTCATAGGAATGGTTGTCGTTACTTATATATGATTTCGGTTCATAACGAAAGTCGGTAGTAAACGGATTATTTTCCGAATCATCGATTCTAGAAATTGTACTTGCTGTTTTCTTCATTTTATAACCGTTATAACTTCAATTCATTTTTATAACTGTTATAACTAAAAAAATCTGACTATATGTCAGATTTTTATGTAAAAGCTATTTATCAGAATCATCAAGCTTACGAGCGATGAATTGAATATTTTCAGTAATCGTTGCCACATTTTGCAAAACTGAAAAAGTCAAAACAATTACGATATACAAAACTACAAAGACGAATACCGCTAGTAGCAACCCGCCAATTAGCCCTAAGAAAGCGGCCCCTAACCCAGTAGTGTTTGCCAAAATAGTAATCAAAATTCCTAGAGCGGCAATTGCGGCCAGAATGATTGCGACAACTCGAAGATTTGAAATCAATTTCAAGTTTGAAGATTTCAAACTTGGTAAACCAAATCTTTTTGCTTCTTCATCATCTAAACTTCCATCATCGCTAATTACTTCAATCAAACGTTTAGTTCCTCTAGTAGCTGAGTCAGCTAAACGTTTTGCGGTTTCAGCGACCTGCGAGTTATCGACTTCGTCCTCGTCAATTAAGCCCTTATTGATTGCAGTTTGGATTTGTTTTTCTGTGGGTTCTTTGCCATTCGCTAATTCAAAAGCGTCTACCCATTTTTGTCTGCTTGCCATAAAAATCTCCTTTCAATAATTTACACAAAATCAGGCATGTCTGACCCATATGAAGGGTAGCTATAAATAATCTTCTGCAATTTTTCACGAGTATCATGATTGTTAATTGCATTGACGAAATAGTTAATCACTTCTTCAGCTTCGAGAGCCATAACGGTTCCACCTAATACAACACCATCTTCGCCAATCACTGATTTAACAAGTGCTTTTTCATGATTTCTATAATAAGTAATCCACTTGCTGTAATCTCCGCTACGGACTTCCATAGCTTTAGTAGCGTTAACCGGTTGAACTCCAACTTTAGCAATTCGTGGACTAGTGAAAGTTACAGCAGCGATTGCAGGATAAGAAATTTCTTCAGTTTCTGTGCCCGACAATAAACCAGCTACGTAACGACCTTGATAAGTTCCAGTTGGAATTATTTTGTCGACACCAGATTTAGCAATATCGCCAATGGCATAAATATTTGGGACATTTGTTCTCATATAACCATCAACAAATACTTCAAATTCGTCGTTTTCTACCCCGATACCATCTAAGTTTAATTCAGTATGATTCCCGTTTCGACCAGCAGTATTGAAGACTTGATCAACTTTTAGAATTTCACCATTCGATAGTTCAACGACATACTTCATATCGTCTTTTTGAATTTTCACCACTTCAGTATTGAAATGGAAATCAGTTCCCCTACCAACCATTTCATCGACAACATCCGATACTAGTTCTTCATCAAACGAGCGTAAAGCACGTTCCCCACGA
>JAISIV010000088.1 GCA_031261865.1 Lactobacillaceae bacterium
ACAATGAATCTACTAAGACTAAAGATAGTAATTCATCATCTACTAGTTCAAGTACTACTAAGAAAACAACTCTAGCTAAAACTAATGATGTAGTAACTAATGATCCAGACTACTTACCAATAACTCTAGCAATAGCTTCTGGTATTACTGCTATATCTGGTATTAGTTACTTTGTAATAGCTAAGAAGAGAAGGAAAAGAGAACAACAACAAGAGTATTAATAAACAGATTCTGATAAAGTCATTTTAGTTCTGCCATCTTCTGCCAAAAATATTTAAAAATAGTCGTTGAACCCTTATGGTTATCTCATTCCTGAAAAATTAGGTCACCATCCAGCAGGGTAAGATAAAAATTCACAAACTTGTTAACAAAGTCAACTTTCAGAAGTTGGCTTTTTCTTTACTTTTAATTAACAAATGAATACAATGTATTCAGGAGAAAGATTTATGACCACTATGACATTAAGAATTAACACTGAAGATTCAAATCTGATTAAGAAATTTGCCGAAACTCATGATCTTTCATTGTCTGATTTTGCCAGACAAGCAATGTTGGAAAAAATCGAAGATGACTATGACTTGCAGGCATTAAGAAAGGCAATGCTTGAGGATGATGGCACTCGCTATTCGTTGGATGATGTTAAAAAGGAGTTAGGGCTTTGAGCTATCGTATTAGCTTTACTAAACAGGCTCTAAAACAACTCAAAAAACTTGATAAATTCACTCAAAGCACCATTATTCAATGGCTCGAAAAAAATATTCAAGGCACCGATAATCCAAGACATACTGGAAAAGGTCTAACTGCTAATCATTCTGGAGAATGGAGATACCGTGTTGGAGATTACAGAATCCTGGTAAACATCCTAGAACAAGAGGTGGTTGTAGAAGTCTTTGAAGTAGGACATCGAAGAGATATTTATTAGTTCTGACATCTTCTGTCAAAAAATAATTAAGAATAGCGTTAAACCTGGAGGGCAATGCCGATCTGTTGACAACAGGTAAGTATCTAGCAGGGCAAAAGTGAATTACTTCACAAAATTTATAACCGTTAAACTAGAAATGGATTGACGGTTTTTCTTTTTGCTTATTAAAATTGAATTAATGACTCCAGAAGAAAAATTTAAAAAAATAGAGTCAACCGAAAAAGAGCTTCGCCAAATGTACGATGCCGGTGACTTAGGGGAATTGATTGATTCTGATATTCCAGCAGAGCACAAACGTTTTTTAATAAAGATGCAAGATTATTTCCGCGGATAAGACATGCAAGAAATAATTCATAGAAAGTTTGTTCGATGAAAACTTATTTGATTATTGCTGGTGTTAATGGACCTGGTAAATCTACCTTGTTTGAAAGTGGTAAATATTTTCCTGAAGGAACGAGAGAAAATCGTGTCAATGCGGATGAAGAATTAAAAAGCATTAATGGAGATTCCAACAACAAAGTTGATCAACTAAAGGGTGGAAAAATAGCAGTAAAAAAGATGAAGGGATTTATTTCATCTGGTAAATCCTTTCACCAAGAAACAACATTGTCCGGATTAACTGATATCCAAAGGATTCGAGATGCAAAAGATTCTGGTTACAAAATCATGATTAACTACATTGCGCTAGAAAATTCGAATTTAGCAAGACAAAGAGTTGCTAATAGGGTCAAACTCGGAGGACACGATATTCCTGATGAGGACATCGAAAGACGATTCAAAAAATCACTTGAGAACTTAAAGAAAGCAGCACCTTTAGCTGACGTAATTCACATTTTTGATAATTCTTCAAACACGATGCAAGAAATATACTTTCGAGATGGGGATGAAGTAGTTATTGACGATTTATCAAGATATCCATGGATTTCATTAGATTAATATAGTTCTGCCATCTTCTGCCAAAAATATTTAAAAATAGTCGTTAAACCTGTACGGTTAAGCCAATCCTCAAAAATCTGGTCACCATCCAGCAGGGGAATATAGAAGTTCACAAAGCCAATTCTCTGGAATCGGCTCTTTCTTTATCAAAAAAATTAATGTACGCGTTTCACGCACGTCAATCTTGATATAATGAATCCCAGAGGAGACGCTAATGCAAAATTCATTTACACCAACAAATGCTCGTAAAAATTTTTTTGGACTACTCAAGGAAGTTGCAACAACTCATAAACCAATTACGATTCAACAAAAGGACCCAGCTCTAGATGCGGTAATTATTAATAAAGAAGATTTTGAGGCTATAGAGGAAACTTTGTATCTGGCCCAGACGGGAACCCTTAGAGTGGTTCAAGAGCGAGAAAAAGAAGAGTCTGTGGACTTTGAAACTATGTGGAACGATCTTTAACATATGTATTTAATTAAGATTAAGCCTTCGGCAAAAAACGATTTGAAGAAAATCAAAAGATCACCATTGGAAAAATCATTTCTCGAAATAATTGATCAGCTTAAACGAAATCCGTTTGAACCGAATCAGTCTTTCGAAAAACTAGTACCTCCTGTTGCTGAAAAATACTCCAGAAGAATAAATGTCCAACATCGAGTTGTGTATACCGTCGATGAAAAGAATAAAGTTGTTACAATTTATTCCGCTTGGTCACATTATGAATAAGCAAAGTGGTTCTTACATCTTCTATCAAAAATATTAAAAAATGACCCTTAAACCTTGTGGGTGTAACAATCTGTGTAAAAAGGGTAAGTATCAAGCAGGCGAAATTTAACCGCTAACCCAGAAATGAGTTAGCGGTTTTTTTGCAATAAAAAAGCCAGCCGAAACTGACTAATAATATTTAATCTCCCAATACATTAACTATATAAACACCCAATTTCTGGTGCATTAGTTGGGCGGCGTTAGTGTCTTTTAGAACACTTTGTAAAGTACTAATATCATCGGTAATTTCGCCGTTAACGCCCTGAGCATAAGTTGAAACCATAGCATCACTATCGTCGACAGTCCAAGCCAAAACTCTCTTGCCACGTTCGTGGAGATTTTCAACCTGCTGTCGATTTAGGAATGAATATTCCATCGTGTAGAAATCAGCTTTTGTAACAGGCTCTCCTAAGAAGTTGCCAGGCAAAATCATACCTACTTTCATTTTAGTATCTAATGTTTTCAAACGCTGTACAACCGAATAATTCAAACTGTGCATGTCCCAATTTTGTTCAGTCATTAATGACTTGAATTGTTTTAAGAAAGAGTCGGCTAAATCTGAAGCATTGGTTCTTTCGGTTTTAATTTCAACAAGCAACTTAACTCCCAACTTTTTGGCTTCAGCAGCATAATCAGCAAAGCTAGGGATTTTTGCACTATGACCATTTTCATAAACAGTCAAGGATGTAGCTTGGGCTAAAGTTAAATCAGAAATTCCTTTATTAGAAGCCCCTTTAGTCAAAGTCGACAAATTTGGATCATGCATCACTGCCCATTTTCCGTCTTTAGTTTGACGTATGTCCATCTCGACATAATCGGGATGAGCTTTTTTAACGGTTACTTGTAAAGCAGGAATCGTGTTTTGAACGCCATTACCGTTGTCGACACCTCGATGTGAATAAGAATTTAAGTGTCGGTTAGCTGTGTTTAAAACGAAAACAACAGACGGCTCTAAACCTTGAATAAGTAGTGAAACAATCAAAGTAGTGGATACAATAAAACGTATAACGAATCTTTTTGATTTGAAGTCTGTCAATGAAACTGCACTATAATCTTCACTCATTAAGTTCAATATGAAATGAACAGCCACTAAGCTATTGAATAAATTAATAAGGGTTGCAAAGGTAAAAGTAAAGAATGCAACGAGAATCGTGTAATCACCAGGAACATATTTGTCCGCTAAAAATTGGACTCCCCATGTCAAACCAAAACCTATTAAAGTTAGTGCTCCTATTATTAATGATCCTAAACCCAATCGAATCAATAGTGCCCATCCGTTTTTACCACGAGTCTTAGCCCAACTGTTATGGATTGCGATTTTACTTGAATTAGTATTTAAGCTCAATTCCGGCAATACGTAAAAAAGACGAATTGCAAAGTAAAGCGCGATTACTCCTAAGATGGTTAACGAGGTAATCATCCAAGGCGTCGATAAAATAGTCGGTAAAACGAATGCCGGAATTTTCAAATAATTAGTTAGTTGAGAATGGAAAGTCAACATTGGAAAAGGAAGAACAATTAATCCATAAAGGAGAACTAAGAAATTTCCCGAAATTCCAATTTTTCTAACTCTATTAAATGCGAACCTAAAAGCCCCAAAGGTAGTTGGCTTTTGTCCCTCAACGATTGCTTTAAAGCTACCCGCGTAACTCAACAGTTGAATGACGAAAAATAACAACACCATTAAAATAATCACCACTAACGCTGAAGTGAATATTGGATTTTCAATTAAAGTTGAACCAAAATTCGATAATGCTAAAAATGGTAAATCGTCGGCTCTTTGAGCTAACCCCGAAATAATTCTAAATAGGGGGACAATTACAATCCCGATGATAGCTGAAATGGAAAAGAAAACTCTTCCAAAAGTCCATTTGTGTTTCCAAAAACTTGTCCAAACTTGATACCAAATATTTTTCATAAAAACTCCCAAAATTAAATAAAAATATTTTACCGTCAAAATAGCGTCTTGCAAAACATTTTGCCTTGCACCGTTGCAGGTTCTTGTCCCCGCAGGGGATAAGCGTGAAATACAACCTAAATGTTGTTTGCTTGCTGCAGTGCATAAGCTTTTGCTAAATTCACTGCGTTCATTAAGCAAAAGCATTAAAAAAGTGACCATCGACTGTGGCCACTTCGTTAATTAATTCAAACGATTGCGTAATTCTTTCCCACGTTCTTCATATCCAGGTTTTCCTAGAAGTGCGAACATATTTCTCTTGTAATCTTCAACACCCTCTTGATTGAAAGGATTGATTCCAAATAGATAACCTGAAATTCCTACAGCAATTTCAAAGAAATAAATCAATTCCCCTAAATTAAAGGCATCTTGCTTTTCGATGTGAACAGCCATATTAGGAACGCCACCATCAACGTGAGCTAACACTACACCTTGAAAGGCTTTGGTATTAATTTCATCAACAGTCATTGATTCTAAGTAACCTAAACCGTCGCCATCTTCTTCGGTTTTAGGAACCGATAAGTTAGAAACTGGATTGTCTAATTTAATAACGGTTTCTAATAAGTCGCGGCGGCCATCTTGAATATATTGGCCCATAGAATGTAAGTCAGTTGAATAGTTAACACTTGATGGATAAATTCCTTTTTGATTCTTACCTTCTGATTCACCAAATAATTGCTTCCACCACTCTGAGATATATTGCATTGATGGTTCCCAGTTGGCAAGAATTTCTGTAGTGAACCCTTTGTCGTATAAAATTCGGCGAAGAGCAGCATAGGTATAAGCGTCGTTTTTGGACAAATCGGAATCTGTATAAGCATTTTGAGCTGACTGAGCACCATCCATTAGCCTTTCAATATCTACGCCAGAGACGGCGATTGGCAATAGACCAACAGCAGTGAGAACAGAGAAACGTCCACCAACTGAGTCGGGAACTACGAAACGTTCCCAGTTTTTTGCCACCGTTTCCTCATATAAAGCCCCGCGGTTGGCATCCGTAGTTGAATAAATGCGCGAATTTGCACCTTCTTCACCATACTTTTTTATAAGCAATTCTTTGAACACACGAAAGGCTAAAGCTGGTTCGGTAGTGGTTCCTGATTTAGAAATAACGTTTACAGAAAAGTCTTTGTCGCCGATAAGATGAATTAAATCGTTTAAATAACTTGAAGAAATTGAATTTCCGGCGAAATAAATTTTAGTTTTTGTTTCGCTTTGTTCGTTGTAGAAACTATGATTCAAAAAATCAATTGCCGCCTTGGCGCCCAAGTAAGATCCACCAATTCCAATTACAACTAGAATTTCGGATTGATCTTGAATTTTTTTTGCCGCCTCTTTAATACGAGTAAATTCTTCTTTATCGTAGTCAGTTGGTAGATTCACCCAACCTAGATAGTCAGATCCGCTTCCAGTACCATTTCTCAATTGGCTGTCGGCAGTTTTAACCATTGCTTGAATTTCAGATAATTCGTGAGACCCTACGAAATTTTCTACGTTTTTGTAGTCAAATTTAATTGTCATTTACATCTCCTTGTTCTTTACACTTATTATCACAGACTTTTTACTTGATGTTGTTAATATGTAATTGTTTAAAGTTGGAGGGGAAATATGGAATTAATTATTACTGATAATTATCAAAAAGGCTCAAAAAAAGCGTTCGAGGTTTTCGATGCTGCATATCAAAACGGGGCTCAAACTTTTGGTCTCGCGACGGGTTCTACACCAGTAGCTTTGTACGACGAAATTGCAAATTCTGATCTCGATTTTTCGCAGAAAGTATCTGTCAATTTGGATGAATATGTTGGTTTGTCGCCCGAGGATAGCCAAAGTTACGCATATTTTATGCAAGAGCATTTATTCCAATTCAAGCCATTTGCTAACTCTTGGTTGCCAAATGGAATCGCCGATGATTTAGAAGCCGAAGCTAAGCGCTATGATAAATTGGTTTTTAATTCCCAAGTTGATATCCAAATTCTAGGTCTCGGTAAGAACGGTCATATTGGTTTTAATGAACCAGGAACTTCTTTTGAATCACACACACATTTGGTGGATTTAACGGAGTCGACAATCCGAGCTAATTCGAGGTTCTTTGATGATATTAATCAGGTTCCCAAACGTGCTATTTCTATGGGTCTTAAGACCATCATGAATGCTAAACAAATTCTTTTAATGGCTTTTGGAAGCGACAAAGCTGATGCAGTTCAAAAAATGATTGAAGAGCCACAAACCACAGATTTGCCAGCTTCAATTCTTAAAAACCACGATAATGTGACGGTGATTATCGATACCGACGCTGCTGCCAAGTTAAAGTAGGTTCGCATGTTAAAAAAGATTTTATTAGGATTTTTAGTCTTTTTGATGTTCCCAATTTCAGCCACGTCAGTTTTTGCTGAAAAAACCACAACTTTAAAAATTGAAACACCAATTTTAGTGAATAATCCTGACTCGCCGATTGAAGCTTCAATTAATTTGCAACCAATTACAACTATTAACGGTAGTCCTGAGTTAATTAAAAAGGCCAAAATCGCCCTTGATAAAAACATTCAAGAGACTGGCTCAGGTATTAAAACCGTATTCAACGCCGATGCTAAAAAGGCAAGTATTTTTGGTCAAAATGAGTTCACTGACCTATTGGCAAAAAATACAATTGCCCAAATAGCCCAGTCTCTGACCACTAATGTTTATAAGGAAGCTAGTTCCACGACGCTTACTTTTACTAGTCCGCAAGAATATCTTTCATATCAGTTATTGATGGATGTAAATCATTTTCTACCAATCAAAACACAACCGATTAAAGCGGTCGTAAGTAATATCCTTGTAGCTAAGAAGAAAAAACAATATTCTGTCATGGCGACGCTTTCTATTGTCCAAAACGGCACTTCTTTTCAAGACGTTGTAAGCGTTACAACTGATAAAAATGGGAATTGGATTTCGGCAACCGCTACACAAAAATATTCGAGCGTTGGTGAGATTGCAAAAACCGTCTCTCTACCTAAGAAACTTAGAGGGACTTATTATCGTTGGCAAAAAGGAATTTCACAATTTGAAGTTTTACGTGTTGGAAAAAATGATATTACAGCTTGGAATGTCGACAAAAACGACCAAAGAGTATCTAACTTTAAGGTTTTGAAAACTTCTGATTCGCAATTAACTAACGCCGATCGAAAATATTTGTTCAGCAAAGTCGACAATTACACAACAAAAAAATTGAAAAAAGTTTTTGGATTGTCCACTCCAAGTAAACAAACAACTTATGTCTGGCAACAAAAACTGAAATCTCACAATACGATTGGAATTTTAGAAAAAGGGACTTTTTCAGTTCAAAGATGGACAACTAAAAAGTTTAAGGAAGATTTTTCGAAAACCTACCAAAACCAAAAGGACCTGGATAAACTAGGTTTCCCGAAGGACAATTGATAAACTATTTCTAGTGAAAAAATTTCTAAAAAACTTCTGGTCTCGTCAAAGAAACCGATATATTGTTTTTTCAATTCCGGCGGTCTTCATCGGCGTAATGATTCTAATTGCGGGATGGAATCTCTTTCAGCCGATTCAAGCTAATAATTTGAAAGATTTCCGCAAACAAAAAAAGGAAAGTAGTAGTTCCTCAAGTAAGAAAAAGAAATCTTCCAGTTCCCAGACCAGCGTTAATTATCAATGGTCCAGCAGTTCTACTGTGGCAAGCGTTGTACCATCAGTTGAAACGTCAGTATCATCTAGTTCCACTGCTCAAGAAACCACCACTACAACAAGTTCAAACAAAGAGACAAGCACCGCCACTAGCAACACCAAACCAGACACTTCCAATAATTCTGGAAATCAAGGTGGAAGCGGGAATTCAGGCAATACTGGCGGAAGTACAAATACTGGGACTAGCACCCAAACTCCAGGTAACCAAAACACAACCCCCACGCCACCAGCGGCTCCGACTACCCCTGGTCCAGGAGAAACAGGAACCACAAAATGACCTACCCAGACCAGTTCCAAAAAGGAGTTGGTTTTTTTGTTACACTGCGCAAAAATTAAATCCTAGTTTCCTCAATACTTGGTCGAATTCGATCGAGTATTTTTTGTGTTTTTTCAGAATGACGCGCGCCATATAAAGTGAAAAGAGCATCGATGATGGTAATTTGAGCTAGCAAAGAACTCATCGATTCATTTCGAAAGTTTACTTCTTCAGCCAAACTATTTAAAACTAAGTCAGATCTCATTGCTAGTGGACTTTCGGCAAACGAAGTGATGGCAATGACTTTAGCACCGTTTTCTCTTAATTTGTCCGCCACTAGTAAGGTATCGACATTTCTCCCAGAATGAGAAATCACAACACCAACATCATGGGCATCAAATTTCACGGCTTGCATTAATTGAATATCGTAATCCATATGAGAAATAACATTTAGAGGTGTTCTTAAAAACTTGTGATAGGCATTAAAGGCGACAATTGAAGAACCACCGATTCCGAAAAACCCAATTTGGTCGGCTTTTTCGAACCAATCAATGGCTATATCGAAATCAGTCGCGTTAATATGATTGGCCGTTTCTGCTAAAGCATTAGATCCACCTAGAAAAACTTTTTGAATGATTGATTTCGTATCGTCGTTATCGGAAACCTCACCAAAAAAATCAGCCGTTTCAGTAATTGTACTTGCGGCTAAAGCAATGCTGAAATCACGAAAAGATGGATATCCAATTTTTTTTACAAAACGAGAAAGAGTGGCTGTTGAAGTATCAACTTGTAAGGCTAGTTGTTGGATTGTCACATCGGCCAAAATCTCGGGATTGTTCAAAATATAGTTGGCAATCTTTCTCTCGGTCCCATTGAACTGTTCGAAATATGCGCGAATTGTTTGCATGACAGTTTGATTCATATTATTTTCATAATTGTAAATCTTTTTCATAACAAATGTTCAATCTTGAAAATAAATTTCATACAATAGTATTCGTATTACAAGGAGAAAACACGATGAAATTCGCAATGATTGGTCTCGGAAAAATGGGACTTAACTTAGTAAAGAATGCTTCTGATCACGATATCGAAGTTGTTGCTTACGACTTAAACGCAGATGCAGTCAAAGAAGCAAACGAATACGCTGAAAACGTTACTGGTGTAACTGATTTAGACGAAATGCTTGAAAACTTGCCATCACCAAAAGTTGTTTGGGTAATGGTTCCAGCCGGAGCACCTACTAACGATACTATTGATACTCTTATCTCAAAGATGTCTGCTGGCGATATCTTAATCGACGGTGGTAACTCTAACTATAAAGACAACCTAGAACAAAACAAGCGCACTACTGCAGCTGGAATTAAGTTCTTTGATGCTGGTACTTCTGGTGGAATGTCTGGTGCACGTAACGGTGGAAACTTCATGATCGGTGGGGATGATGCTGAAGCTTGGAAGACAATCGAACCTTTGTTCAAGGCAATTGCTGAAGAAGATGGTTACCTATACACTGGACGTCTTGGATCTGGTCACTACCTAAAGATGGTTCACAACGGTATCGAATATGGAATGATGCAAGCAATTGCTGAAGGATTTGAAGTTCTTGAAGCATCTCAATTCGATTACGATTATGAAAAAGTTGCAAAGCTTTGGAACCATGGTTCTGTTATCCGTTCATGGCTTATGGAATTGGCTGAAGAACAATTCGCTAAAGATCCTAAGCTTGATGCAATCGCTGGTCGTATGCACTCATCTGGTGAAGGTAAGTGGACTGTTGAAGAATCACTTGACCTTGAAGTTCCAGCTCCTGTAATTTACCTTTCTCTTGCTATGCGTTATCGTTCAATGCAAGATGACACATTTACTGGAAAAGTTGTTTCTGCTCTCCGTAACGGATTCGGTGGACACGCAATGGATTCTGCTAAGTAAGGAGCAACAAAGTTGCGACTATACGTCAGCGACGCAAAGCAGGCAAACTAAGGAGTTCTCGTAGAGGACGACTATAGTTGGCTTATGCAAGGCTCTGCTAAGTAACCCTTAAAACTTACTTTCAGAAATTTCAATAAAGTGAAGTTCAACATAAAACCACAGCCATAGTCGACTGTGGTTTTCTTTTGAAAAAAGGAGAAATAATGGCTAAATACTATATCGGTGTCGACCTTGGAACCACCAGTACTAAAGCAGTTTTGTTTGACGAAGCTGGTTCAGTTGTCGCATCCGCAAACCACGGCTACGATCTATATCGAGACGCTTCTGGTATGGCAGAAGAGGATCCTGAAGAAATCCTAACTGCCTTTCAAGAAGCAGTTTATGAAGTGGTTAAAAAAGCAAAAGCTGAACCTGAAGAAGTCGTTGCTGTTTCTTTTAGTTCGGCAATGCATTCTTTGATTGCTTTTGATAAAGATTGGAACCCGCTCACTCGTGTAATTACTTGGGCTGATACTCGCTCTAATCCTTATACTGAACAATTAAAAGAATCTGGTCTTGGACAAAAAATTTATTCAGAAACCGGTACACCCATTCATCCAATGGCGCCTTTGTCAAAGTTGCTTTGGTTGAAGAATGAAAAAGCTGACGTTTACAACAATGCTGCTCATTATTTGGGAATTAAAGAATACATTTTCCATCGTCTATTCGGCGCTAATAAAATGGACTATTCAATCGCAAGTGGAACTGGAATTTTTAACATCTTCAATTTGGAATGGGATGAATTGGCACTTGAAACTACTGGTGTCACTAAAGAACAACTTCCAACTCCCGTTGAACCATATGAAATCGAACGTGGCTTAATGGGTGATTATGACAAGTTAATGGGAATCTCTAAAAACACTGCTTTTGTTTATGGTGCTGGGGATGGACCACTTTCAAATCTTGGTGTTAATGCCATTCAAAAAGGGGTTGCCGCAATCACTATCGGGACAAGTGGTGCAATCCGCGTGGTGGCCGATAAACCAGCTATTGATCCAAAAGGACGCACATTCACTTATGCTCTTGATAAAGATCATTGGGTAATCGGTGGACCCGTGAACAACGGTGGAGATGTTTTCCGTTGGGCTCGCGATAATATGTTCGATTCTGAAAAATCAACCGCTACTTTGTTAGGACTAGATGATTACGATTTGTTAACTGAAATCGCATCGAAAATTCCAGCTGGTGCAAATGGTTTGTTATTCCATCCATATCTTGGTGGTGAACGTGCTCCTATTTGGGATGCCAATGCTCGTGGTTCTTTCTTTGGTTTGACACATGAACACACTCGTGCTGACATGCTCCGTGCTGTTCTTGAAGGAATTATTTTCAACATTTACATGGTTTCAATTGCTCTACAAGAAGTAGTTGGCGATTTATCTGAAATTAAAGCTACCGGTGGGTTTGCTCGCTCAGAACTTTGGCGCCAAATTACAGCTGACATTTTTGAAGCGGTAATTACTGTTCCATCAGATTTTGAATCTGGTGCCTTAGCGGCCGTCATTGTTGCTAAAAAAGCTCTTGGCGAAATTGAGTCAGTGGAGCAAATTTCAGAGTACTTAGGTGAAACTAAGTCTTACAATCCAAAGCCTGAAAACTTTGAAGCATACCGCGAATTGTCACCAATCTTTATTCGTTTGAGCCGTCAACTTCAAACTGAATATGACAATATCGCCGCTTACCAACGTAAGCACAATAAAAATTAAAAGTGTCTATTGATTCCCCACGATAAAATACAGGAATCTCTTTGTAGTGGTTTTGGTCGCATCAATCGCGCTTTTAGTAGTCAGAGTTTTGCTTCAAAGGTTACAGACGAACAAATATAATTAGGAGTTTTATCTCGTGGATTTTCTAATGCTAGCTTTAGCAATCTTGTTGCTGTTATTCATGATTGTTAAGTTCAAATTAAATACATTCGTAGCATTGATCATAACGGCTTTCGTACTTGGTCTTTTGCTAGGAATGCCTTTGTACGATCCATCAGGTCAAGGACTTGATATCGTCTCAGCCATTACTGGTAATCAAGGTATGGGTAACATCCTTGGTGGAAATGCCATCATCTTCTTGTTCGGAGGAATGATTGGCCGCCTTGTTGCTGATGCCGGTGGTTCATATAAAATCGCCAAAACTTTAATCGATTGGTTCGGTGTTAAGCGCCTTCAATGGGCCGTTTTGATTGCATCTTTCATCATCGGAATTTCAATGATTTTCGGTGTCGGAATGGTTCTATTGATTCCTATCGTTTTCGCTGTTGCTATTGAAGCTGGTGTGCCATTGCTTTACCTTGGTATTTCAATGACTGCCGCTCTTTCTTCAGCTCAAGGCTTCTTGCCACCACAGCCAGCTCCAACTGCTGTTGCCAATTCTCTTGGTGCAAATATTGGATTGACGCTTATCATCGGTCTTGGTGTTTCTATCATCACTGCCGTAGTTGCTGGACCAATGTTTACAAAGTTGGCTCAAAAATATGCCCCAGACGCTTTCCAAATGAAGCATGAAATTTCAGCCGTGGGTGAGGTTAAAGAATACGACATCAATGAAACACCTTCATTTTTCTTGTCGACAATCACTTCAATCTTCCCATTGATTTTCATGATCATTGCAACTGTTTATAAGATGGTTTATACCGGTGGAGTTACTCCAAAGAACCCAACTCAATTAGATGAGTTCATCAACTTTATTGCTAACCCATCTGTTGCAATGACCGTGGCTCTTATTTTTGCCATCTGGTCTATGGGAATTCATCAAAAGAAAACTCGCGATGAAATCAACGGTTCTCTTGGTGCAGGTCTTTCTGCTGTTGCCGGAATCCTTCTTATCGTTGGTGGTGGAGGTGCCTTACGTGGAATTCTTGTTCAATCAGGAATGTCTGATCAAGTTGCCGACATCTTCAAAGGTCTTACCGGTGGTGGACATCTTTCTCCACTTGTAATTATCTTGTTCGCTTGGGCAGTTGCTGCTATCTTGCGTATCTCAGTTGGATCAGCTACTGTTGCTGGAATGACTGCGGCAGGTATCGTACTTTCAATTGTTCAATCTCAACACAACCCAATGCTTTCAGTTCTTGTAGCATTAGCAATTGGGGCAGGTTCACTTATTGCTTCGCACGTTAATGATGCTGGATTCTGGATTTTCAAAGAATTCTTCGACATTACAGTTAAGCAAACTTTCCAAATCTGGACTGTGCTTGAAACAATCATTTCAACAGTTGGTTTGGCAGTAATCATGCTTCTTGCAGTAATCTTGATTCACTAATATTGATATTTTGATTAAACGTTCAACTTCGGTTGGACGTTTTTTTTAATACCCGATATTCCGTTCGGAAAAGTAGTAAACTAAACCTGTAAACGCTTACTTTTAGTAAGTAAAAAGAGAGGATTATTATGTCGACAAATGCTTCTGGCCTCTATCAACTGTTAGTTGGTGGATTGAATGTTTGGCCTTTTATAGTTTTAGTTTTAGGAATTGCGTTTTTGTTGGTGCTGATATTGAAAGCTAAGATCAACACTTTTGTTTCATTAATTATTGTTTCCATTCTCGTTGCCCTAGGGTTAGGAATGAATCCTGCTGGCATCGCCGATGCTTTAAAAAACGGTATCGGTGGTACGATGGGCGAATTAGTTATCGTCTTTGGAATGGGTTCGATGATCGGACGCCTTGTTTCAGATGCCGGTGGGTCATATCGAATCGCCACTACCTTGATTGAAAAGTTCGGTAAAAAACGTCTCCAATGGGCGGTCGCCGGTGCTTCATTTATTATCGGTATTTCACTTCTATTCGAAGTTGGTTTAGTTGTTCTAATCCCGATTGTCTTCACGATTGCTCTTGAAGCTGGCGTGCCACTTTTGTACCTCGGAATTCC
The DNA here is from genome assembly GCA_031261865.1 of Lactobacillaceae bacterium. Classification (GTDB taxonomy): domain Bacteria; phylum Bacillota; class Bacilli; order Lactobacillales; family Lactobacillaceae; genus Oenococcus. The sequence goes on from JAISIV010000088.1 coordinate 14,358, forward strand.
AATGGCCGCCGCATTGTCAGCGGCTCAAGGTTTCTTGCCACCTCAGCCTAGTCCAACGGCAGTTACGAACGCACTGGGTGCCAACATCGGAATAGTTTTGATGTACGGAATCGTTGTTGCTGCCGTAGCTTTGATTGTGGCTGGTCCTTTATTCACGCGTCTCATACAAAAAATTCAACCCAATGCCTTTCGTATTACAAAAAAGCTCGACGCTATTGGTGAAGTAAAAGTTTTTGAATTAGATGACACACCTAGTTTTGGTCTTTCAATTGTCACTTCACTAATGCCAGTATTCTTTATGCTAGTGTCGACAATCTACACTCTTGCTCATAACGCCGGGAAAGGGGTCTATGCTGGAACCATTGGGGATGCTAATTGGCAAACTTTAACCTCGGCTGCTAAAAATGGTTATCTTTTGCACCCAACTACTTTAGATAAAGTAATCGCCATGTTCGGGAATCCGGTTATTGCCATGGTCGTCGCAATGGTCTTTGCAATTTGGGCAATGGGCCCTCACCAGAATCGTGACATGACTCAAGTAGGTTCAACTATGTCTGAAGCCCTTAAGTCAATTGCTAATCTTTTGATGGTTATTGCCGGAGGTGCTGCTTTCAAAGGAATTTTAACTGCTGGTGGTATTTCCACTGCTATTGCTCAAGCCTTCGCGCATACCTCACTTTCACCAATCATTTTTGCTTGGTTGATTGCCGTAATCTTACGTGTTTCTGTAGGATCCGCTACTGTCGCCGGTCTTACTACTGCTGGAATCGTGGCACCTTTAGTTGCTAATTCCTCTATAAACCCCGCTTTTGTAGTTCTTGCTATTGGAGCAGGATCTCTTGCCGCATCTCACGTCAATGACGCTGGTTTTTGGATGTTTAAGGAATTCTTTGATTTAGATGTTCCTCAAACCTTAAAAATTTGGACGGTTTTAGAAACAATCATTTCTGTAGTTGGATTAATTATGGTCTTAATTCTGAACGCTATCTTCGGTTAGTTTTAAATTTTTTGTAAATTTACCGTCCACAATGTTGCTTTGTTTACAATGAAATAATGGAACAAAATATTTTAAAACTTCAAAGACAAAACAAACTTGTCATGCTTCTGGAAGTTATTTCGTTAGTTTTGTTATATACCGCCTTAATATTTGGAATTATTGTCTACTCCCAAACCCAAAACATTACCCTCTTAGAAAAGCAACCAGTCTTTACGATTTTGGCCATTTCCTGGTGGGTGCTTTCAATCCCGATTTTCGTCGAGTCAATTAGGGCGCTTAACATTGAAAAAGAATTAAAAAGTATTGCTGGGTTGACACTTCCGATTTACACCTCGATTATTGGAGCGGTTGTTACTTTTACGATTGTCTTATCTGTATTGTTATTGACGCTTCCTACAACCGTTTTGTACATCACTTCTATCATGAGTCTCCATAGACAAAATAAAATTCTTAATCAGAAAGTTCAAGAATTGAATCAATCGGAAGTCACAGATGAATCCGAAAACAACGTGAAATAAATGTTAAAAAAGTCTTGTGACATTGTTACAGGACTTTTTTACTAGGTAAAATTAGAACGATGAGCCAAATGGCGCATTTTTGAAATCAAAATCAGGAGAATAAACCTATATGAAGAAACGTATTTTCTTTATGAATAAAGGTGTTGGACCAACAAACAGTGGTGTCGAACACGCAGAGAAATATCGTTACGATATCCTTAAAAAACAAGGTCATTACGTTAAGATTATTTTGACCGAACCCGGTGAAAATGTTTATAAATATTCAGAAGATCTTGGATTCGAACGATCTGATGTTATTTCTATTTATGATTATTTGCTCGGAGCTAGCTACAAGAATCCAGCCCAACGTCAATGGCATAACATGTCAACTACTTGGTGGAATGAGAATGGCCGTGTAGCTGTAAACAACGAAGAAAAAAATTACTTCGCTAAAATCGACACCGAAGATTATCACGATGCTTACACATCGCGTGCAGATTTGGCACTCCGTTTTATCCAAATTTTTGCTGAAAAAGAAAACGTTACTTCAGATGACGTTTTGATCGTCGATCGTGGAGATATTGATGCTCCAGCGGTTCTGGCTGCAAAATTACCATGGAAGATTGGATTTGTCGTTCACGCCGAACATCGTTCTCCTGATGAACGTGATCAAGCAATCGGTGTTATGCTTTGGAATAACTATTACGAATTTGAATTCGACCATATTGATAAATATGACTATGCAATTACTGCGACCGAAACTGAAAAGAAGCAATTAGAAGAAGATTTCGCCTTCAACGGTAATCAAAACCCTGCTCCAATCTTTGCAATCCCAGTTGGTTCAGTAAGTAAAGCGGTCTTAGATCGTAAGCACGTAAAAGTTGCTGACCGTGAGCCGCACTCACTAATTACTGTCTCTCGCCTAGCACCAGAAAAGCACGTCGACGTAATCGGAAATGCAATTCCTCTTATTAAAGAAAAGTATCCTGATGTTAAGCTTCACGTTTACGGTGTTGGTAAACACAAAGAAGATTTAGACAAGATTATCGAAGAACACAGTTTGCAAGATAACATCATCTTGCATGGTCATTCATATGAACTTGATGAACCTTATG
>JAISIV010000094.1 GCA_031261865.1 Lactobacillaceae bacterium
CAACCCATTACTATCTAAAAAGTTATCGTTAGTTAGATTAGCTCCTTTTATAGAGACTTTTAAATTGGAATAAGCGTTTACACCAGTGTTTTTAATAGAACCTGTATATGAAACTCCAGTAATAGTTGGCTTATTAGTTTTAGTATTGGTGTTTGTAGTAAAAGTTAGGGATTGTTTTGTAGAACTACTTAGTGTTGTTGGTTTATAAGTAGTATTAACTACTTTATTTGTTTTTGTATCTAGTGAATAGTTAGTACTTACATTATTGATAACTGGTTTTGTAGATGTAGAAGTAGCGCTTTGTTTTATTGTAGATAACTTAGTTACAGTATTTGTCTTAGTAATATCTAGATAAGAGTTAGTTTGTGGAGTAGTTGTAGTAATACTTACATTGATACTTGGAGCAATTGATGTATTAGATAAAAAAGAACCATCCGAACTAAGTTCAGATGAATCATTAGATAAACTACTTAATTGACTTTCTAGATTGGCATTAGATGACACTTGAGAGATGGATAGTTCTGGTACTAGTTGAGAAGATGAATCTAAATTACTATCTAAGTTATTAGTATTACTGGAATCAGTAGTTGTATTGATATTAGAAGTAATAGAAGCACTAGAAAGAGATTGATTAGTTGTAGAGGTAGTTACATTCGTATTTGTTGACTGAACATTAGAAGAAGTTTGATTAAGAATTGGAGTATTTACTTGATCAGCATCTACTTGAATAGAAGAAAAACTAATAATACTTAGACCAGTAATTAAACTACTTACCCATACTTTGCCTGATTTGTAGAGCTTTACGTGGTTTTTACTTTGGCCTTCAATATAGTTATTCATCTAACTTCCCTCACTTAAAATAACTCAACTCTAAAACTTATGACCCTATGTTATTCCTTTTGTGAAATAAGTCAATAAAGTGAAGTAGTCACTTGGTTGTGATGGATGAACTAGGTTGTGAAAAGTCCTTTAACGCCCAAAACAAAAAAACCGATATAAACAAAAACCCAGAAAAATATTTTCTGGGTTAAAGTATTTATTCTTCTGAAGAATCAGAATTATCATTTTCATCAATGAGTTCGTCAGCTAGATTTGCGACTTTTTCAGAATTATCTTCATCATTGTCATCTACGATTTCATCATCAACTTCGACTAAGGTACTTGCTTCAGCCATTTGTTCATCGGCTGAAACTAGGGCATCAGTAGTTTGCTCGTCATCATCGTGATCAACTTTGGCTAATGTAGCGACCATTGAATCATCACCCACACGGATAGCGCGAACTCCTTGTGTAGCACGTGAAGTTTGACTAACGGCTGAACTAATGAAGCGGATCATGACACCATCAACAGTTGTAACCATGATATCTTCTTGGCCATTTACGACGGCGATTCCAGCCAGTGGACCGTTCTTTTCAGTAACTTGAACAGTCTTATAGCCTTTTCCTCCACGTCCGCGAGGTGGATATTGATCAACTGGCGTTTGCTTTCCGTAACCTTTTTCAGTTATTACCAGCACGTTTGAACCAGGCGTAAGCATGTCGGCTCCAACAACGTAATCACCTTCACGCATTTTCATTCCAGTAACTCCGGCTGCTGTTCGTCCCATAGATCTTACGGCCGTTTCAGGGAAGGCAACTGCATAACCATTGTGACTAGCTAGAATAATGTTTTGGCTTCCATCTGTATCCATAACACCAATTAGAGAATCACCTTCTCTTAAGTTAATGGCACGTAATCCACTTTGGCGGATATTAGAAAAATCAGTAACTGGAGTACGTTTAACCACTCCGTTTCTTGTAATAAAGAACAAGAAGTTTTCAGAAGTTTTAGCATCCCCTCGAACATTAATTACAGCTTGCACGTGTTCATCATTGTCAACTCCTAGCAAGTTGACAACCGGAATACCTTTAGCGGTACGACCATATTCAGGCACTTCATAGCCTTTCATCTTATAAACCTTACCTTGATCAGTAAAGAAGAGAAGTTGGTCGTGTGTGCTTGTAGACACCAAGTGTTTGACGAAATCACCATCATTGGTATGCATTCCTTGAACGCCACGACCACCACGATTTTGAGTTTTGAATTCGCTGGTGGAAAGACGCTTGATATAACCTTTTGAAGTAAGAGAAATAATAACTTCTTCTTCGTCGATTAAATCTTCATCTTCAATGTTATTAACATCAGCAACTTGTAATTCAGTGCGACGTGCGTCACCAAATTTAGAAGCGATTTCTTTAAGTTCGTTGTAGATAATTTCATCGATACGTTCTGGCTTAGAAAGAATGTCTTCCAAATCAGCAATCAACTTTACAAGCTCTTGATATTCTTTTTCAATCTTGTCGCGTTCTAGTCCGGTAAGACGAGCCAGACGCATATCTAAGATTGCTTGCGCTTGTTTGTCGGACAAATTATATTTAGAAATCAATTCACCCTTGGCAACTTCAGTGGTTGCTGATTGACGAATCAAAGTAATAATTTCATCGATATAATCTAAGGCAATTCTCAAACCTTCTAAGATGTGGGCACGATCTTTAGCGCGATTCAAATCGTATTCTGTACGACGACGAATAACGATGCGCTGATGATCGATATATGCACTTAAAATATCGCGAAGCCCCATCAAACGTGGACGACCATGGTCAATAGCAATCATATTAAATGAAAAACTAGTTTGGATCGGTGTTAATTTGTACAAATTATTTAAAACAACTTGTGCGTTAGCGTCACGATGAACATCAATGGCAACACGATATCCTTCACGATCGGATTCATCACGAATCGCTGTAATCCCGTCTAAACGTTTTTCAGAAACCAAATCACGAACACGTTCGATGAATTTAGCTTTGTTAACACCATAAGGGAATTCAGTAATTGCAATTCTTTCGCGACCATTTGATTCAGTTTCGATATCAACTTTAGCGCGGACCGTAACTGTTCCTTTACCGGTTTCATAAGCTTTACGAATTCCGGATTTCCCCATGACGATTGCTCCAGTAGGGAAGTCAGGACCAGGCAATACTTCCATCAATTCGGGAACTGTAACGTCAGGATTCTTCATCATCAAATGGATTGCTTCGATAACTTCAGAAAGATTATGAGTTGGGATATTTGTCGCCATACCGACGGCAATTCCCATTGCTCCGTTAACTAGTAGATTAGGGAAACGAGCTGGTAAAACTTCTGGTTCGCGGTTATCGCCATCGTAAGAATCAACAAAATCAACCGTGTCTTTATTGATATCACGAAGCATTTCTAGAGCAATTTTACTAAGACGCGATTCGGTATAACGCATGGCCGCAGCCCCGTCGCCATCGACAGAACCGAAGTTTCCGTGCCCATCAACAAGCATGTAGCGATATGAGAAATCTTGTGCCATACGAACGAGTGATTCATAAATTGCTGAATCTCCGTGCGGGTGGAAGCGTCCCATGACATCTCCGACAATACGAGCGGATTTTTTATGAGGCTTATCAGGAGTAATTCCTAATTCGTTCATGCCAAACAGAATACGACGATGAACCGGTTTCAATCCGTCGCGAACATCCGGCAAAGCTCGAGCCACGATAACAGACATGGCATAGCTCAAAAAGCTGTCGCGCATAGTTGTCGTTAAGTCCGCGTTTTTAATTCTAGAATCAGGTTGTGGAGTTAATTCATTATTTTCTTCGTCCATAATTCCTCCTTAGACATCCAAGTTCTCAACGAATTCGGCGTTTTCTTCAATAAATTCACGGCGTGGTTCAACACGATCACCCATCAACATATCAAAAGTTAAATCAGCATCTGCAGCATAAGATGGGTCAACACGCAAAAGCCTACGGTTTTCAGGATCCATAGTTGTTTCCCAAAGTTGTTCAGCGTCCATTTCACCAAGACCCTTATAACGTTGGATACGTGGCTTAGTAGTAGTTGTAAGTGTCGACAAATATTCTTCTAATTCTTCGTCCGAATCTAAAAACACACGCTTATCGGAATTTCCAAGGGCAACACCATACAAAGGTGGCTGGGCGATATAGATGTATCCAGCATCAACCATTGGCTTCATGTAGCGGAAGAACAAAGTCAAAAGTAATGTTCTAATGTGAGCACCGTCGACATCGGCATCTGTCATGATAATGACCTTGTGATAGTGGGCTTTTTCAATATTGAATTCATCTCCGAATCCGGTTCCAACGGCCGTAAACAAAGAACGGATTTCTTCGTTAGCGAGAACCTTATCCAAAGTTGCTTTTTCGACGTTGAGGATTTTTCCTCGAATAGGCATGATAGCTTGAGTCAAACGAGAACGAGCTTGTTTTGCTGACCCTCCAGCGGAATCTCCTTCGACGATAAACAATTCAGAAATTTCTGGATCTTTTGAAGTATTGTCAGCCAGCTTTCCAGCTAATGCTGAAATTTCTAGCCCTGTCTTTTTACGAGTAAGGTCACGTGCTTTTTTAGCAGCAACACGAGCGCGTTGGGCGATGATTGCTTTGTTGACGATTTGGCGGGCAACATCTGGGTTTTCCATCATGAAACGAGTGAAGGTTTCACTGAACATGTGGTCAACAGCAGTACGTGCATCAGAGTTACCAAGCTTAGTTTTTGTTTGTCCTTCAAATTGTGGATCCGGATGTTTAACAGAAATAATAGCCGTTAAACCTTCACGAACATCTTCACCAGAAAAGGCATCGTCGGATTCTTTAACTAGTCCATTTTTACGAGCATAATCATTGATGATACGAGTAAGGGCAGTTTTAAAACCAGTCTCGTGAGTTCCACCTTCATGAGTGTGAATGTTGTTAGTAAAACTCATTAAAGTTTCGGCAATTGCATCAGTGTATTGCAATGAAACTTCAACTTCAATTCCATTTTCAACACCTTCAACATAGATTGGCTTTTCGAACAATGGCACTTTATTCGAATTCAAATAAGAAACATATTCAGCAATTCCACCTTCGTAATGGAAGGTTTCTGATTTAACTGGTTCTACACGTTTGTCAGTAATCGACAAACGGAGTCCTTTATTCAAGAAAGCCAATTCACGAATACGTGATTGCAAAGTCTTATAGTCAAAGACAGTTGTTTCTTGGAAAATATCTGCGTCAGGCTTGAAGTGAACCATGGTTCCACGTTCAAGAACCATTGGCTCATCAATATTTTTCATTTCAGTAACGATGTGTCCGCGTTCAAAATCCATGTAGTAAATCTTGTTATCACGGAATACGCGGACATCCATATTTGCGGACAATGCATTAACAACTGAAGCTCCAACACCGTGCAAACCACCGGAAACTTTATAAGAAGATTCATCGAATTTTCCACCAGCATGCAAGATGGTATAAACGGCTTCCATAGCAGGGCGGCCAGTTTTTGGTTGAATGTCGGTTGGAACACCACGTCCATCATCGGTAACGGTAATTGAATTATCTTGTTCGATGGTAAGAGTGACGTGAGTAGCATATCCAGCTAAAGCTTCATCGATTCCGTTATCGATAATTTCCCAAACTAAATGGTGCAACCCAGTACTAGTTGTTGTTCCAATATACATTCCAGGACGCTTACGTACCGCTTCTAGTCCTTCAAGTATTTGTATTGAACTTCCGTTATATTCGTCAGCCATTTATAATTTCTCCATTTCTAACATTGAAAATTTTGGGATCATCGATCAGTCTTTTTTCAATATCGTTCAAGCTTGGTGTAGTAATAAAGGTTTGCACTTTGTCTTGAATAAATTTAATCAGTTGCGTTTGCCTAGTTGAATCCAATTCAGAAAAAACATCGTCTAACAACAGCACTGGATATTGGCCAGTTTGCCGGTTAATCAATTCTATTTCTGCTAATCGGAGTGACAATGCTGTAGTTCTTTGTTGTCCTTGAGAAGCATAGATGCCCACTTCACGATCATTAATAAAGAAAATTAAATCGTCGTGATGAGGGCCTGTTGTAGTCGATTTCATAAATCGATCTCGTTCTAAATTCTTTTTTAGAAGATCGAAGTAATTATCTGAAATCTCTTGAACAGTCGAGTTTTCATCTATACCTCTTAGAGTTTTGTATTTGATTGTTAATGTCTCAGAGTCGGCAATCGACCCGTGAATGTTATTAGCAATGTCAGTTAGCTGAGCGACAAATTCAAATCTTTGTTTGATAACTTTTGCCCCTAAGTCGGCTAATTGGAAATTCAAAACATCCAAATAATCTAAATCGATTTGTTCAACTTCTTTTAGATAAGCATTTCGATTTTTCAACACTTTTCTAAAATTAGTCAGGTTGAACAAATACTGTTTATTCATTTGTCCAAACTCAGAATCCATAAAGTTACGGCGCACGCTGGGTGAACCCTTAACAATATCTAAATCTTCTGGCGCAAACAAAACCACATTTAAGTTACCAACATAGTTGGTTAATCGCTTTTCAGTTAAGTTATTGACTTTAGCGACTTTGGTGCCGTCTTTATTAATTAGAACTTCCAGTAACAAGCTACCGGTCGTCCGGTTAATTGAGGCTTTTACGTCACTGATTTTTTCATCCCACTTAACGAGTCTTTTGGCATCATTTGTACGATGTGACACTGCTAAAGACAATAAATAAATCGATTCTAATAAGTTGGTTTTGCCTTGTGCGTTTTCTCCAACAAAAATATTTATGTGAGGAGAAAAATCAAGATTTAGTACTGAGTAATTTCGGTAGTTTTTTAGTTGGATATTTTTAATTTCCATCTATAACAAATTCGCCATGGTTAGCTACTTTAATAACATCCCCAATGCGTAATTTTCTACCTCTTCTAGCGTC
>JAISIV010000137.1 GCA_031261865.1 Lactobacillaceae bacterium
CGCTCTTCTTCTCGATATCCAACCAATTTCAACTTCTCAAGAGTTACTTCGTTTCGGTAGGCAAAGATTCAATCATTGTTTATCTTGTTCACGTCCCATTGGCGTCTATTGTAAGAGTATTACTGACAAAAATTGGATTCGTAGAACCTATACTTTTAACATTTCTGAGTCTGGTACTGGTTTGGCTAGTGTCAACATTTTCAATCTGGTTATCCCATAAAATTAGATTAGTTGATTTTATATTTTATCCAAACGATTTATTAAGGAAGAAGGTTTAGGATGACGCGTCGAAAGTATTTAGATTATCTAGCAATCGCGGCGACGATTGTAGTTGTGTTTTATCACGCAATGAGAGATGCTATGGCATCCTCGGGTAATCCCCGGCAGCAATTATTTATCGGTATTTTCCAGTCATTGCTTCAATATGGCGTGCCGTTATTTTTTATGGCCTCTGGTGCAAAACTTTTAAATCCAAAAAATAGTAATGACTTAAAGGCGTTTTTGAAAAAAAGAGTGCTTAGAATTGGAGTACCTTTCTTAACTTGGAATTTCATTACATATGTTGGAGTGTCATTATTTTTGCCAAGCTATTATGGCAACAGCGGAGTGAATGGTAGGGGTATGTTTACTGGCATGTCATTTGGGGTAATTGATTTCTTTAACCGCCTATTAACTAACCGCGTTATGAGTGTGTATTGGTATATTTATGTTTTGATTGGTTTGTATTTATTGGTACCAATTCTTTCGTCTTTTTTTACTAGGGAAAATATGAAATTAATTCAATATACCTTTGCAATCAGTTTAATTTTTGTATCAGTTTTACCTTTAATTTATCAATTAATTGGGGTGACAAATCCGTTTCCGGTTGAATTAGGAATTTATTCGCAATATTTCATTCTTGGTTGGTTATTGGATCGCCTTGAATTTAAAAGGACCACGAAAATTGTGCTCGTGGTCAGCGGGATAATAGTTTTAGTTTGGTCTGTTTTTTATAATTATGGAATCGAACATTCAACTGGTATTTTTCCTAGCGACGGACCTTTTATTCAGTTGAATTTCTTACCTTCAGTAATCGTCAGCTCAATGTTGTTCATTTTGTTAAGACAGTTGAACAATATCGAAACATCTCAAAAATTTGATATCGCCGCACAAACTGGAGCAATTTTAACCTTTGGAGTTTATCTTTCTCACCGTCTAGTTATGGGTGTGATAGGAAAAATATTACCCAGTACGGAATTGTTTGTGACCATGGCATTGATTCCTAGTGTCACGATTCTTTTAAGTTTTGCAATGATATACATTGTTTCTAAAACACCTTTCATTAAAAAAATTTTCTTATAACTAAAAAACCTTGAGATTCCAAATTGAATTGAATCTCAAGGTTTTTATTAATAATAAGAGCTTTGTTCAACGTAAGTTCCAGTACTTGGATCGTAAATCGAAATTGAGTTATCAGTCAGTTTGACACCTGTTTTACTTGTATCAACTGTGCCACCAAAATCGGTTCCAGTGTCGGCTTTTTTAAGACCTAAGCTCTTTCTTAAAACATCGGTAATACGTTGTTTTTCAGTTTTACCCATGACCTCAAAAGCAACAGTGATTCCATCAACTGGATAACCAACGCTAATACCGTGAATGTTGTCGGACTTAATCTTCTTGATCGCACTGCGATATTTGGTAGCGATTGTCGTCATCTCATCGAATGTTAAATCGGTTTGCAAATTTCCACTCATTTTTTTAAGGAATTTTTGATTTAGGGTCTGAGAGATTAATTCTGCAGGCTTCTTACTGATAGCTGTCAAAATTAGTCGTTGACGTAGCTGACGACCATAATCTCCTAAGGGATCGGTCTTACGCATTCTGGCGAAAGCTAAGGCATCGGCTCCGTTCATAATGTTATAGTCTTTAGTTCCTTCCGGAGTAGTAATACTAAAATCGGAACTGCCTTCAGTGAAGTGGTAAATTTTTTGTCCAGCAGTAGATCCTTCATCATCTGGATCAAAATCAAAAGTCAGAGGACTTGAAACTTTGACACCACCGATTGCGTTTACGACGCTTTCGAGCGCATGCATGTTTACCAGTGCGTAATAATCGATTGGAATATTTAGCCATTTTTGCAGTAACTTAATCAGAGTTTCCGGGTGACCTTCATTATCTGCATTCCCATTGCTGTCATACTCATAGGCGGCGTTTAACTTTTGAGGGAATGAAGTCCCTGGTATAGCCACCATCGAATCACGGGGAATCGAAACCATGGTTGTTGTTTTGGTTTTTGGATTTATGGTTGCAATAATCATTGAATCAGTACGCCCGATATAATCTCGTCCAATTTCACCAGTATCGGTTCCTAGAAGAAGGATTGAAACCGGTCGTCCTTCGTTTAAGACGGCGCCAACGTCTCGAGCCTTTTTTGCAGTATATTTTGTGTACGAACCACTAATCGCTCCACTGGTATTGAAATAGGCATAAGCGAAGAGAATTAAGAAAACTGAAAAAATTCCACCAAACAAAAGTAATATTGTATTTCTAATTCGGTGGTTTTTTTTCTTTACTGGTTTTCGACGCCTAATTGGTCTATTGTTTTGTTGAAAATTATTCATGTCTTTCTCACTAAAATTTTTATCACCCTATATTATCGGCTTTTCAGTTTGCTTGTATTAAAAAGTTAAGAAAAAAATAACCACAAGTGAATACTTGTGGTTAGGTATTAGTTACTAGTTCCGTTTTCGGTTGTAGTTGTATCTGTTTGTGTATTTGTTGTATCTGTAATGGTGCCCGTATCAGTTGAAGTATCTTGAGTAGTAGTCGTGTCGGTTGTACTGGTTTGCGTTTGCCCATAACCATTACTAGTTCCATAGTAGCCAGAATAACTAGTAGTTGGCCCATAAGTTGTAGTTTCACTAGAAGTTGATGAGTCCACAACTGTTGCAGTGGTTTCAGAACCATCAATTGAATTGTCACCAAGGACCAAATTGAGACCATCTGGTAACTCGCCACCGAAGTCGGTACCGGTTTTAGCTTTTTTCAAGCCGAGATTTTTTCGAACCATATCGGTAATCTCTTGTTTTTGGGTTTTACCGACCAATTGCCAAGATAATCCAGCATATTCAACAGTGTTGTAAGTTTCGCCACCAGTTGATTTGATATGTTTAACGGCGTTTAGATATTTTGATGCAATGGCAGTCATGTCATCAAAAGTTAAATCAGTTTTCAAATTTTTAGCCATTGACTTTAAGAACTTTTCGTTTAACGCTTGAGAAATTAATTCAGTGGGGTGTTTTGCGATAGCTGTCAAAATCAAACGCTGACGAATTTGACGACCGTAATCTCCAAGTGGATCAGTCTTACGCATACGAGCAAATGCTAGCGCATCATCTCCATTCATTTTGTCGTATTCAGTCGTACCTTCTGGAGTTGTAATACTGAATTTAGAACTTCCTTCAGTGAAGTGATAAATTTTTTGACCAGCCGTAGATCCTTCATCGTCCGGATCGAAATCAAACGTCAAAGGACTAACAACGCTTACTCCACCAATTTGATTAATTAAAGTTACTAAAGCGTTCATGTTAACTAATGCATAGTAATCAATCGGTACATTGAGCCAATCTTGGATTAGTTTAATAGTGGTTTCAGGTGAGCCATTATTATCAAAACCACCATCGAGAGAATATTCATACGCGGCATTTATTTTTTGTGGGAAGATATCCTTATTCCCAGGAATTGAAACTATCGCGTCTCGAGGGAACGAAACCATGGTTGTGGTTTTTTTCTTTGGATTCATAGTCATTAGAATGATTGTGTCCGTACGGCCAGTATAGTCACGGCCAATTTCACCGGTATCTGTTCCTAAAAGGAGGATTGAAATTGGACGACCATCATTCAAAACGCTGTTTACATCGCGAGCTTTTTTGGCGTTGTAGTTAGTATGTGAACCCTGAAGGGCATTAGCGGTATTTGCGTAAGCCACCGCAAGGAATACTAAAGCGATCGACAACAGTGATCCAAAAGTTACCAGGACGATGTTTCTAACTAGGTGAGGGTTTCTTTTTTTGTTGAGGGATTTTATCTTTGTTTTTTTCTTATTAAATAAAGCCATACATTCTCCATTATTTACTCATAATATTCTACCGGTTTTCTAGTATTTTGGCCTTTATTCACTCATATATAATTAGTTACGTCTTATGAAAAAAAATATCTTATTTGTCATTCTTGGAGCTATGATTGCTTTACTAGTGGCGGTGTTTATTAATCTCAATTCGAACACGGTTGACAATAAAAAAGCACTTAACGTTAATTTGTCCAATTGGAAATATTATTTGGTAAACGAAAATAATCCAATTACGTCTGAAATCACCTTCAAAAAAGCTTCGATTGCCGGAACCGGAGGTTCAACAATCAAAGTGGATTCGCGGATAAAAAAACCTTTACAGAATTTATTAAACGCCGCAAGTAAAGCTGGTTATAAAGTGTCCTTAATTTCTGGTTATCAATCTTTAGCTTCTCAAGATGCGACTTACAATCAAGCATTACAAAAAGCCAGTCTAAAAGAAGCAGTAACTGATTTGGCGGGGATGCAGAAGATTATTGAAAAAGTTCGTAAGGAAATAATTAATCCTGGTGCTAATGAGTATCCGACTGGTTTAGCAGTAGATATGGCAACAGTTGCTGCATTAGACAAATACCCTAATTTGTCGACCAAAATAGCCGATACCAAAAGTCAACAATGGCTTATCAAAAATGCTCCTAATTATGGGTTCATTGTCCGCCAGAAGAATCAGCCCTGGCATTTTAGATATGTTGGCATTAATTCGGCTAGATACATAACTAATAATGACTTAACATTAGAAGAGTACATTGGAAGAGTTCAACAAGAGGAGAAAAAGAAATGATTGTATTAGCTGGAACTATCGGGGCAGGAAAAACGAGTCTAACTGACTTAATTTCAAAAAAATATAATTCAACTGCCTACTACGAGAGTGTTGAGGACAATCCAATTCTGCCTCTCTTCTACGAAGATCCCAACAAATACGGTTTTCTACTCCAAATTTATTTCATGAACTGGCGTATGGAACAAATTAAAGCGGCTCAAAAAAATAAATTGGACGTGATTGACCGTTCTATATATGAAGATTCATTAATGTTTCAAATGAATGCCGATTTAGGAAGAGCTACACAAACCGAAGTTGATATTCATAAATCACTGCTTGATAACATGATGGAAACTTTGGTTGGAGTACCTGCAAAAGATCCAGATTTGCTAATCCATATTAAAGTTAGCCTAGATACAATGCTTTCACGAATCTCAAAAAGAGGTCGTGATTACGAACAAGATCCTAGTTTGTATGACTACTATAAAACTCTAAATGATCGCTACGTGGAATTTTATGAAAACTACGACCGCGGACCCAAGCTACAAATTGATGGCGATGTTTATGATTTTGTTGATAGTTCGGACGCAGCGCAACGAGTAATGGAAATGATTGACAATAAACTAAAGGAAATAGGTATTGCTTAATGTTGGATATTAAATATTTGAGAGCTAACCCTGAAGAAGCGGGTAAACGTCTATATGATCGTGGCGTTACTGGCAATGAATTAGAAACTTTATTAGCAGATGATGCCAAAAGGCGAGATGTAATTGTTGAAGTAGAGGTTTTAAAAGCTCAACGCAATCAAGAAACCGAAAAAATTGCTGCAAGCAAACGTGCTGGCGACAACGATGCAGCAAATAAAGCGATTGCTGAAATGCAACGTGTCAACCAAGAAATCAAAGCTCTCGATGAAAAGCTCGCTGAAATTGACGCAAACGTCGCAAACCAAATTGCACACCTACCAAATCTAGCCCATGAAGACGTTCCCGTTGGAGTTGACGAAGAAGCAAATGTGGAAGTTAATCGTTGGGAACCGGCTGACTATCAGAATCGTCCCCATGCTTTTGAAAAGAAGCCAGAATGGTTAAAGGCTCACTATGAAATTGGTGAAGAATTAGGGATTCTTGATTTTGAAAGAGGAGCTAAAGTTTCCGGCGCTCGTTTCTTGTACTACGTGGGGGCAGGTGCTCGTCTAGAACGTGCCGTGTATAACTTCATGCTTGATGAACATCAAAAAGAAGGCTATACCGAAATTCTTCCTCCGTACTTAGTGACTTATGATTCGATGTTTGCTACGGGTCAATATCCAAAATTTGAAGAAGACGCTTATCAGACTAAAGGCGACAATCTAAGTCTTATTCCAACTGCAGAAGTTGCACTTGTTAATTGGCGTCGTGATGAAGTTATTCCGGATAACGAATTGCCAATAAGTGTAACTGCTTTAAGCCCAGCCTTCCGTCAAGAAGCTGGATCTGCCGGTAAGGACACTAGAGGCCTGATCCGTTTGCACCAATTCAATAAAGTCGAAATGGTTAAATTCACTAAACCAGAAGATAGTTATGAACAACTAGAAATGATGCGCGAAAATGCCGCCAATATTCTTGAAAAGTTACAACTGCCTTATCACACCATCGTGTTATCGACTGGAGAT
Organism: Lactobacillaceae bacterium; assembly: GCA_031261865.1. GTDB lineage: Bacteria > Bacillota > Bacilli > Lactobacillales > Lactobacillaceae > Oenococcus. Next base: position 6,523 of record JAISIV010000137.1, read on the forward strand.
ATGGGCTTTGGTGCTTCAAAAACTTACGATCTTGAAGTTTGGTTCCCAGAGCAAGAACGCTATCGCGAAATTTCATCTGTGTCTAATGATGAAGATTTCCAGGGTCGTCGGGCACATATTCAATATCGTGACGAAAACGGAAAATTACAATTTGTCCACACCTTAAATGGCTCTGGATTAGCAGTTGGTCGTGCAGTGGCTGCCATTTTGGAAAATTATCAAAACGAAGATGGATCAATTACGATTCCTGAAGTTTTGGTTCCATATTTTGGCGACACTAAGATCGACAAAACTAACGCTAAATAAATATTTTTTAACTTAAAGGGGTTCGTTCGATAACCCCTTTTTTGCTACAATATTTTGATTATGCAAGAAACTACTTTTGTTAAAAAAACAAGCTACTTTTATAAGATGTTTGCTGGACAATTTATCTCGCAATTCACGAGTCAAATTGTTCAGTATTCACTCATTTGGTATTTAACTGCGAAAACTAATTCACCAGCAATCCTTGCTTGGTCTACATTAATAGCGTTCATACCAGGTATTTTATTTGGACCTTTTGTTGGATCGTTCATCGATAGAATCAATAAGCGAATTCTAATGATTGGGGCGGATTGGATTGTGGCTTTCGCTGCCATATTGATTGCAATTTTCGGTGGTGACGAACAAAGAACCGTCATCATTATTTTCATTGCTTTGTTCATTCGATCTTTTGCTGGCGTCGTTCAACAACCAACGATGTCATCAATTATTCCGACGTTAGTACCTGATGATTTCGTACCCAAGGTTGGTGGCATTAACGGAACAGCTTATTCAGCCACTATGCTAATTTCTCCAGCGATTGGAGCTATGTTGTATTCGATTTTCCCGTTAAACCAAATTATGCTTTTGGATGTTATTGGCGCAATTTTTGGGACAATTTCCGTATTAATTGTCCCAATTAGAAGTTTCGCCTCAGTTAACGGTGCACCTACTAATGTTTTTGCTGATGCAAAAATCGGATGGGAAACTTTAAGGAGCCAAAAAGGTATCTATATTGCAGTCCTTTGGTCGGCTATCATTACGATGTTCGTTATGCCAATTTTTAGTATGTATCCATTGATCACCACTAATTTTTTTCACGGTTCAATCGGGGATGCCTCAATAGTTGAAACCACTTATTCAATTGGGACTCTAATTGGTGGAATTGTTTTAGGTATCTTTGCCAAACTCAATAATCGTATGAATATCTTGGTTATCGGTTATATCGTCGCTGGTTTATTCTTTGGTGCAGCCGGGTTATTGCCAAGCAATCATCACTACCTAATTTGGTTCGAAATTTTCCAAATTCCAGCTGGTGTTGGTTTCATGCTTGGGAATGGTCTTTTTAATTCCTTAATTCAACAAGCTTTCCCAGCAGAAAAATTGGGTCGCGTTTTGTCGATTACGACAACGATTTCCAATCTTGCAGGCCCTGTAGGTTTAGTTTTTGCTAGCCCACTAGAAAAGGCAATTGGCCTTAATGGATTGTCGATTATGGGTGGCGTTGCAATGGTGATTTTTACCCTCGTGATTTATTCCGACAAAAACGCTCGAGCTTTAAACCATTTGAAAGTACAAACGGACACCAGTAAAAAATAATTTGGTATAATATTTCTCGTTGCTTAGGTAACCGGGAGTCCTCTCATCTCCCGTTTTCTCTGTGAACCAAATTCATACAGATTTTGTAAGTTGCTGATTTATCAACAACTTACATCCTGCGGATGTGGCGGAACGGGCAGACGCGCTAGATTTAGGTTCTAGTGGGGTGACCCGTGCAGGTTCGATTCCTGTCATCCGTAAATTGACCTTATCTCATCTTGGGATAAGGTTTTTTTCTTTTCTTTACCTAAAAAGTTTGTTATACTTTTTGAGTAATTTATTTGATTTACCTAAGACGTCGGTTGGCCATTGGCTGTAAATCCTGCCGAGGAAAAGATTTCTTTTCGTTTGGTCGTGTCTTAGCACGGCTTTTTCTTTGGTTAAATCCAAATTACAAGAAAGGAAGATACTCATGAGCGAACAAAACATTGCCTTGAAAGCTCAACAAGTTGATGAAGTAGCCCAACTCCTTAAGGACTCTGCTTCTGCAATCGTTGTTGACTCTCGTGGTTTGACTGTTGCTCAAGTTAACGACTTGCGTAATCAATTGCGCGCTGAAGGCGTTAGCTTGAAGGTTATCAAAAACAAGATCATGACTCGTGCCGCTGAAAAAGCTGGTTTCGAAGAATTGAATCCTGTCTTTGTTGGACCATCCGCTGTTGCTTTTTCTGAAAGTGACGCCATTGCTCCAGCCCGTATCCTCAAGAAGTTTTCAGATACTGCTGATGCTCTTGAACTTAAGGGTGGAATTGTTGATGGTAAGGTAGTATCTCTTGACGAAGTAAACCGTTACGCAGCTCTTCCAAGTCGCGAAGCTTTGCTTGGTCAATTGATGGCCGAATTCCAATTCCCACTTCGCAGCTTTATGTATGCAGTTAAGGCTGTTGCTGAAAAGCGCGAAGCTGATGGAGAAGTAGCTGAAGCACCTGCCGTTGAAGCGGCTCCTGCTGAAGCCACAGAAGAAGCCACTGCAGAAGATGCAGTTGCTGAAGAACCAAAAGAAGAAGTAGCTGAAGCTGTTGAAGCTCCTGCTGCTGAAAATAATGAAGAAAGTGCAGAATAATCTGCAATTTTTGGAGGA
>JAISIV010000015.1 GCA_031261865.1 Lactobacillaceae bacterium
TTGCCGTGGACAAATCGTCAGTCATAACACTTTTGATGGTTGAAAGATTTTCTTGGGCCAAGAATAAGTTTTTTTGGAATTTTTCAAAATCCTCACTTTTGACGGCCTCAATAATCTGATCAACCACAACATCTGATCTATTCAGAAAGTTGTCAGACAACCGGGCTTTTTTCACTAACTCAGAAGTTGTTGCCGGCGTTTTTGTCCATCCCACTAATAAATGCCAATCTTTTGGTATTGTTAGTTGCTCTAAAACTTGGTCCCTTTGGTAAACAACAACTCCACCATATGTACTAGCGGCAACATCGGCTCCGGAATTCAGTGGTTGGCTTTGGCGAGTTTGATTCAATGCGTCTACGAAAACCTGTTCATTACTTAATGTTGGATTTTCATTTCTTATTTGACGTACTAGATAAGCTGCGGATGAACCAAAACCATATTTGTTACCGGTTGCTTGGTCTATAAATTGAGTGCTATCTTGATCGGCAAAGCGGTTAATCGCCATCACAACTGCTTTGTGTCCGGCTTTTGTAACAGCGTATTCACCGGCCAACATTAATTTTCCGGGAACCTTAAACATTGTACGCACCTATTCCTGGTTCTTGAACAAGAATCTTGTTTTCATCAAATTGACTCTTAATCCTTTGAACACCTGTGCTGTCGGTGATGATTTTAACGTTTGGTCCGGCGTCGATTGTCGAGAAAGTCAGAAAACCTTCAGATCGCATTTTTTTTACTGTTTCGATAATTTCTAGTGTTTCATCTGTAAAATAATCGAACGGTCTAGCACTAGTACGGTTTAATTTGTGCATGAACAACGCATTATTTTCGGCGATTATTCCGATTTTTTCTAAGTCACCATTCTCAATTGCGTCAATCATTTCCGCATTAGTTTTCGTGCTATCCAACACCCATTTTTTATACAGCGGTGAAGTTAAGGCCATTTGCATTCCGTTAGTGGATGAAACTTTTTTAACATCAGTATTGGTTAAAATGTCGACGATTTTAATGTCAAAATTCACTTGAGACAACAATGATTCCGCATAATAGGGTGGTTGATTGGACCAAATTGAAAAACCGCCAAAAATTGATCTAGAAGCTGATCCTGAACCAATTCGTGCAATTTCAGAAATTTCAGGTGAGGTTAATTTCAGTTCTAAAGCTTGATCGATTGAATAGGCAAGAGCAGCAAAAGCCGAAGCTGAACTAGCGAAACCAGCAGCCATTGGAACGTCGTTAGTACTGTCAATTCTAGCGGGCAAATCAACGCGATACTTTTCTCGAACAAAATTGATGACCTTTTCAATCTTAGGAGACTCAATACGTTTACCATCTAAGTAAAATTCGTCAACAGAAAATTCGCTTGAAAAAGTTACTTTTGTGGTGGTTGAAAATTTATCCAATGTTAATCCAATTGAGGTAGTTGTTGGTGCGTTGGTGGAGTCGACCTTGCCCCAATATTTGGTTAGGGCGATATTTGTAAAAGCCCTGCTTCGTGCTTGATAAATCATAATTTTGATACCCAAATAGAATACAAATCAGCTAATTGATTCTGAATATATTCAGCCGTTTTTTGTTCTTCAACATAAGCAATTATTGAACCACCAAGACCGCCACCGGTCAATTTTGCCCCTTGTGCACCCAAATCAAGCACTCTTTCGATTAGAGAATCGATTTCTTGTGTAGACACACCTAGTTTTTTTAGTAATGATTGGTTGATATTGAAATGATGGCCAAAATCAACAACACCGTCGGTCATTGCTGACTTCTCATTTTCTGTAATTTCCTCAAAGATCTTAGTTACTTTATCAGGATCAGTATTGTAGAAATTTCTGACTTTTTCAACGGCAACTGAAGTGTCCCCGCTAATTCCAGAATCAATCAATATCAAATAACCGTGTTGATGAAAATGAAGTTTAGTAAAGCCTTCTGATTTAGAGTAGAGAATTGGCGCTTGTTGGACAATTGTCTGCACATCCACACCGCTTGCGTTAACGTGATTGACCATTTCAACATCATTGGCTTCGCGAATTAAATCAGTTTCATCAAGCTCAGTATTCATGTAATCATAAAAACTTCTGATTAAAGCTACCGTAATCGATGCTGACGATCCCAAACCACTTTTAGTAGGGATATTGGTTTCAATGTTGAAAGTAACATCACCTTCAAATTGAAAGCGCAATCTTAAATCTTGAATTAGTTGGAAAATTCCACTAAATCGTTGTCTAAAAACGTTGATAGGAATATTTTGATTATTGAAGGTAATTCCTCGTTTATTAGCCTGTTTGATGGTGACGGTTGTCGTTAGATTCTTTAGAGGAATAGCGACTGCCGGATATCCGTAAACTACAGAATGTTCACCGAATAATATCGTTTTCGCCGTCGCTTTTCCAATCCCTAATTGCATACATTACATTTTATCTAAAAACGGCTACAATTTTTATAGATGAAAACTGACTCTAAGTTCGCAGTTGTTGATTTAGAAGCCATTGATACATTTTCCAATGGCGGTCGAATCATTCAAATTGCTATTACAATGGTTGAAAATTGGAAGATTACCGATTCATTCAATACTTTCGTGAATCCACAAATGAAAGTACCCCAAAGAATCACAGATTTAACCGACATCACAGATGATGATGTAAAAAACGCTCCTCTTTTTTCTGAAATAGCACACAGGATTCGAGCTAAGTTAGAAGACACAGTTTTTGTGGCACATAACGTCAATTTTGATTTTAATTACTTAAACGGTGAGCTAGCTAAAGCCGGATTACCACGTTTAAACATTGAAAGAATTGACACCATTGAGCTAACTAAGATACTTTATCCAACTTTTGAGAAATACAGTTTGGCACAGTTAACACAAAGCCTTGAAATTCCTTTGAATCATAACCACTTTGCCAATCTCGATGCATTAGCAACGGCGCAATTATTAATTAAGTTGGCAGAACGTGCCGAATCTTTGCCTAGCCAGACACTAAAATGGTTTAAAAAATTAAATCTTTCAATCGTAGGACAGACTGCTGAATTTTTCAATTTGTTTAATGGTCAAAAGAATCTAGATAGTAATTTGAAGGATATAGGAGATGGCGTTTTAGTTGCCAACTTCGAATCTTCTAGTCAGAAAATGAAACCCGTTTTAGAGCCAGTTGACATTGACGACATCGGCATTAGCACTGACCTTAGAATCGCTGATAGACAACTTGAACTTTCGGATTTGCTTTTCGAGAATAGAAAATATCCTAAAACCGTTATTACATCCAACCGTTTTGGAAAAACAAATACCATTTTGTATTTGTCAGTCCTTAATGCCATGAATGATAAACGTACTTTGATTTTAACCAAAGACAAAAGAGCGATTTCGCACTTGAAAAAGAAATGGAACGATATTTTTAGAAATTACGTTCAAGGTGATTTATTCGGAGAATATCCAACAGCTAACGAATTTATTGATCTTAATTTCTTCAAAAAAGTCTTAAAAAGAAAAGAGCAGGGAACCATTCAAACTATAAAAGCAAGGGTCTTGGTTTGGTTACTTGAAACGAAAACGGGAGCTTTTTCGGACTTTAAAGCCACAGATATGTCTTTTCTTTCAGAACAGATTTCCAGTTTAAAGCCTGACTTAGATAATCCTTATTATCAGACGTTTATCCACAATAACCCAATCCCCTTGATCACCTATACCACTCTCGGTGAATATCGTAGTGTTAATTTTAGCGACATCGATCTGGTGATTAATTCATTGATGGATCGCAGTGACGCTATTAAATTCAAAATACCGACCATTGACTTTTATAAAGATCGACAGTCAGAATTACAGGTTGATGAAAAATTCCGTGTCATACAGTAGAATTGTTTTTTGGGTGTAAATCTTGACAAATATTACGAATGCGGAATTAAATAGACGAATTAAGAAGGCGCGAAGAAATAAAATTATTATTTTTTCAATTTTTGGAATAGTTTTCTTGTTCTTTGTTTTCTTTTTTATCAGTCTTTTCCCGGCCAATCGAGAAGAAAGATACGCCTTCGAATTTGCGCAAAAAGAATATAAAATTCAAGATCCACACACGTTTAAGTTATCTACTCGGAATAAAACAGTCTATTATTCAGTAATTGGTATGACTGAAAACGGCAATACGTTAGCTATTTTTGACCGTAACGGCAACACTGACGAATTAATCAAAACCAGCAAATTAGTCAGTGCTAAAAAAATCGAAAAGATTTTAGAAGAAAACAAATTTAAAAAAATTAACAATATTTCGCCCTCAATATACAAAAAAGTGCCAGTGTATGAGATTAGCTTTTTTGCCAAAAATGGTACCTTGTCATATCTAACGATTGACATTAAAAACGGCGAAATTTATCGAAAAATAACAGGGGTATAGAATGACAGATTTAATCAGAATTGAAGATACGCCAAAATATCTTGGCCAAACAGTAAAGATTGGTGCTTGGGTAAGGCAAAAACGTGGTAGCGGTAAAATCGCTTTCCTACAGTTACGTGATGGTTCCGGGTTCATGCAAGCTGTTGCTTCAGAATCAGAATTACCAGAAGAAGTTTTCAAAGTCGCTGAACACATCAAACAAGAAACCAGTGTCTATGTAACTGGAGTTATTCAAGAAAATCCTCGTGATGATTTTGGATTCGAAATGGCGCTCAAAGACATTGAAGTTGTTGGACAAAGTGAAGATTATCCAATTACACCAAAAGAACACGGAACCGAATTTTTATTTGAAAATCGTCATCTCTATTTAAGACACCTCAAGCCTTACGCAATTATAAAAATCAGAAATACAATCATTAAAGCTACGTACGATTTCTTTTATGACAATGGTTTTACTAAAATCGACGCACCAATTCTTACTGGTTCCGCTCCGGAAGGAACATCAGAACTTTTTCCAGTAGAGTATTTCGAACAACAGGCCTATTTGTCTCAAACCGGACAGTTCTACGGTGAAGCTGGAGCTATGGCTTTTGGACGTGTTTATACTTTCGGTCCAACTTTTAGAGCTGAGAAATCAAAGACTCGTCGTCATTTGACTGAATTTTGGATGATTGAACCTGAAATGGCTTGGATGCATCAAGATGAATCTCTCGAAATTCAAGAACGTTATATTTCATCATTAGTCCAAGCCGTATTGGATAACAATCAAGCGGAATTAAAAATGCTTGATCGTGATCCAAAGACTCTTGAAAAGTACACTCAACTTCCATACCCAAGAATCAGTTATGACGAAGCTATCGAAATGCTTAAAAAAGCAGATTTCGAAATTGAGTGGGGTGAAGATTTCGGAAGCCCTGAAGAAACTTATTTGGCTAACCAATTTGATAAACCAGTGTTCGTTTTAAATTATCCAAAAGCAGTTAAAGCTTTCTATATGAAGCGCCACCCGGATCGTGACGACGTTGTTGTGAGTGCTGACTTGTTAGCTCCTGAAGGATACGGAGAAATAATTGGTGGTTCGGAGCGTGATACAGATTTGGATTACTTAGTTGAACGCATCAAACAAGAGGGGCAAGATCCGGCAACATATGAATGGTACTTGGATTTGCGTAGATATGGGTCTGTTCCGCACTCTGGCTTTGGTTTGGGACTTGAACGTGTGATTACTTGGGTTACAGGTCAAGAACACATCCGTGAAGCGATTCCATTCCCAAGAACTTTAAATAGACTATGGCCATAAAGAATAATCAATTGAACAGGATTTTAGATAAAGGGACTTTACAAGTTCCTTTATTTTTAATTGAGAACTATCGTGACTTGAATATAACGAACGATGAATTAATTATTTTGTTGCAAGTTTTTGCTTTTCGACAAATCGGTAATCCGTTTCCAACTGCCCAAGTTTTGTCAGAAAGAACTAATTTTTCGATAACTAAAATTAATGATCTAATCACCAAGTTATTACAAAAGAAAATTCTTTCTTTAAGTAGTAATAATTCTCAATTCGTTTTTGATGGTCTTTACGATTTGATGACAAGTGGTCAAATAGCAATTACCAATAAGGCAGATGAAACATCAATCAATGATCGACAAAGGATTTTCCAAATCGTTTCCAATGAGTTCGGTAGAGAATTGTCGCCCATCGAAATTAGTAAAATTAATGACTGGTTCGACAAAGATGACTTTAATCCTCAATTGATGGAATACGCTATCGAAACATCAGTCTTGAATCAAAAACTTTCAATTAACTATATTGATGCTATTTTGAGGAATTGGAAAAAATCGAACCTTCGGACTATTGAACAAATTCAAGTTGCTAATGCAAAGTTTTCTTCGACAAGAAACAATTTTTCAAATCAAAATCAACCAAATCCTGAAATGAAATTGCACATTCCAGATCCAAAAAAACCGATATAAAGGCACTGATATACTTAACCAAAGAATGGAAAATCTAGATAACTTACTAAAAAGACAACAACACATTAGGAATTTCAGTATTGTCGCTCATATTGACCATGGAAAATCAACGATTGCTGATCGTATTTTAGAGAAAACTCACACCGTTGAAGCTCGAAATATGCATGGCCAGATGTTGGACACGATGGAATTGGAACAGGAACGTGGCATCACCATTAAGCTTAATTCTGTTGAATTGACTTACACGGCCCAAAATGGAGAAGACTATATTTTTCATTTAATCGATACTCCTGGCCACGTGGATTTTACTTATGAAGTTTCTAGATCTCTCGCTGCTGCCGAAGGTGCTCTTCTAGTTGTCGATGCCTCTCAAGGTGTCGAGGCTCAAACTTTGGCAAATGCATATTTAGCTATTGATAACGATTTAGAGATATTGCCAGTTATCAATAAAATCGATTTGCCGTCCGCTGATCCGCAAATGGCGGCTGAAGAAATTGAAGATGTGATTGGCGTTCCGACCGATAATGCCGTTTTTATGTCCGCCAAAACTGGTGTTGGTGTCGATGATTTGTTAGAAAAAATCGTCACCGAATTGCCTGCCCCAACCGGAGATTTAAAAGCCCCCTTACAAGCCTTAATCTTCGATTCGGCATATGATTCTTATCGTGGAGTCGTTGTTAACATTCGTATCCGACAAGGTATGGTAAAAAAAGGCGACAAAATCAAAATGATGAATTCTGGAGCTGTTTTTGAAGTGACAGAAGTCGGTGTTTTCTCACCCGAAGCCACCAAAAGAGATTTTCTAATGGCAGGTGATGTTGGATATTTAACTGCATCAATTAAAGACATTCAAACTGCCAGAAGTGGTGAAACTATTACTTCTGCCACCAACCCAGCTGAAGCACCCTTGCCTGGATATAAACCAATGAACCCAACAGTGTATGCAGGTATGTATCCAGTTGATAATGCTAAATTTGAGGACCTACGAGAAGCTTTAGAAAAGTTGCAACTGAACGATGCTTCATTGGTTTTCGAACCGGAAACTTCCACAGCTTTAGGATTTGGTTTTCGTGTTGGATTCTTAGGGATGCTTCATATGGATGTCATTCAAGAACGCCTCGAAAGAGAATTTGACATTGATTTAGTTACAACAGCCCCTTCGGTTACTTATAAAGTGATTTTGGCCGATGGTGAGGAACTAAATGTGTCCAACCCATCCGATATGCCCGAAGCTTCAAAAATCAGCGAGATTCAAGAACCATACGTTAACGCGAATTTATTGGTTCCCAATGAGTACGTTGGTGCTGTAATGGAATTAGCTCAAAGAAAACGTGGGGAATTTGTCACCATGGATTATCTTGATCAAACCCGAGTTAGCGTTAAATATCAAATTCCTCTATCCGAAATAATTTTTGATTTCTTCGATAAATTAAAGAGTAGTACTAAAGGATATGCTTCGATAGATTATGAAATCTCAGGTTACAAACCTAGTGCTCTTGTTAAAATTGACATTCTTTTGAATGGTGACAAGATTGATGCTCTAAGTTTTATTGTCCATAAAGATTTCGCCCAAGAACGTGGACGAGTTATTACGGCCAAACTTAAAGAAATTATTCCTCGCCAGAATTTTGAAATCCCAGTTCAAGCGGCCATCGGAAATAAAATTTTAGCCAGAACAAATATTAAGGCTTATCGAAAAGATGTTACGGCTCGAATCCACACCGGTGATCCAGACAGAAGAGCAAAGCTTTTAGATAAACAAAAACGTGGTAAAGAACGTATGAAATCAGTTGGAACAGTCAGTGTGCCGCAAGAAGCATTCATGGCAGTACTTAGAACTGATGAGGATGAAGAATACAAAAGAGGTAATTAATGAGGATTAAACCAGTCACAATTTTTTACGTTGCAGGCGTTGTTCTAATGGCTGGTATTTTTTACTCATTATTTACTTTTTTTAATACTGGACAAGTTTCGAGGGAAAAATCAGTCAACGACGCGACTAAAATTTTGAAGCAAATATCTTCTAATAATTTTAAAAAACCTTATATCTACGGCTCATTTAAATCTAAAGATCAAGAAGTAAGTTCATTAGTTGAGACGCTAAAAGAAAACGTTCCCCTTGCTCAAAACGTGACTTATAATTCAAAAAAATATGACAGAGACGACGTCCTAAACCAACTCGCAAATAAAATTTATGAATTAGAGTTTTCAAATTTGAGTTTTGATATAACCGATGTTCAAATGAATAACCGGTTGAGGACGGCCGTGTCATTTACAGGTAAACAATTAACCATCACTAATTTTCTATCCCAATCATTAGCCAACGTCAACGATGAACTTCAATTACAAAAAGGAGTTGATTCTCTTAGTCAGAGTCAATACGCCTTAGCCGAGTACGTCTTTTTAAATAATAACTGGGCTGATTTTAAAAAAGAGTATTCGATAAAGGGTGATACTTTAAAAACAACTGTAGATTTAACATTTAAGCCAGGTAGTAATCCACATTTTCAAATTGATTACAGTACAGCAAAAAAAATTCAAGAGAGCTTTTTAAAATGACAAATTTTCTTAAAACAACATTATCCATCTCAACTGAAAATGAGGATATTGTATACAACTTTTTACGCAATCATGGCGTTAATGGAGTAGAGCTAAAAGAAAGTAACTTAGAAGATGAATACATTGCCAATGATGCATCAGTGATTGTCGATTGGTCTAAAATCGATGTTCCTAAAAATGGTAGCCAAGTTATTTATTACCAAGATGAGGACAATGTGCTTGTAAAAAAAGATGAAATAGAAGCTTTTTTGAACCAAAATGATTTTAAATATCAGATTGACCAAGATGTCATTCCGGAAACAAATTGGGATGAAAACTGGAAACCTTATTACCACGCTTTAAAACTAACCAATCAAATTGTCATCAAGCCATCGTGGGAGGAATTGGCTGATGAATTCTCCCAATATCAAGTTATTGAAATGGATCCAAGGATGGCTTTTGGAAGTGGAACTCACGAAACCACCCGTTTGTCGGCACAAGCACTCAATGATTTAGATTTGTCAAATAAAAATGGCCTTGATTTAGGAACTGGGAGCGGAGTGCTGGCAATCGTTGCTAGCTTATTGGGAGCCAAAAGTGTTCTGGCAACTGATATCGATGAAATGTCAACCAAAATTGCGATTGATAATTTAGAGCATAATCAAATTGATAATGTGGAGGTCATCGTAAGTGACTTGTTAAAAAACGTTCCCGATAGGAAATACGATTTTATTTCAGCTAATTTATTGCTTGATATCCATGAGTTATTACTTCCCGAAATTAGCAAACTAATGGGCGAGAATACAGACTTAGTGATTTCTGGATTAGTCGAAAAACAAGACTCTAGGGTAAAAGAAGTAGTAAATGAAAATGGTCTCAAAATAGCGAAGATCTACAACGAAAATGGATGGATGGCGTACTTGCTAAAATTGGCCTAATGAATAGATTTTTTTTAACAAACGAAATTTCAGATAACAAAATCACAAAAAATTCCGAACCAGATTTTTATCATCATTTAGTTGACGTTTTAAGAGCGAGACCCGGTAAAAAAATCGAATTAGTTAGTCAAACGGAATTATACGACGTCACCATTGAGAACGTCGACGAGGACGCAATAACTTTCAACGAAATTGAAAAAAAAGAAAGTCATTCAGAACTTCCCATTGATGTAACAATTGTTGTTTCAAATCTAAAATCCGACCACACTGATTTTCTGATTCAAAAATCCACTGAACTCGGTGTTTCAAAAATAATTATTACCAACTTCAAAAACACGGTTGCCAAAATTAAAGACGATAAAAAAATCCAGAGGTATCAAAAAATTGTCCAAAACGCCGCTGAACAATCAAAACGTTTGAAAGTCCCGGAAGTCGAAATCGTTAACAAATTAAGTCAAATTGATTTTTCCCAATATGAAACAAAAATTGTCGCGTACGAGGAATCGGCTAAAAACGGTGAAAAAAACCAATTGGTCAAATCGATCAACAATACGGGACATGGCTTAGTCGCTATCTTCGGTCCAGAAGGTGGAATCGACCCAGATGAAATTGATTCTTTAAAGCAAGCGGGTTTTGTTCTGGCCGGATTGGGGCCAAGAATTCTTCGGGCCGAAACTGCACCTTTATATTTGTTGAGCGCTGTTAGTTATCAAAAAGAAATGAATTAGAATATTATTAATGAAAATTTCCACAAAAAACAAAAAAATCGATTTACTCATTTTGGCAACTTTTTTTGCATTGATTATGCCAGTTTTGATGAAATTGTTGCATTTCTCAACCACTATTAAAGTATTGGTATTCTTTTTGGTATACGGTGCTTTTTCTTATTTCATAGGCACATTTATTAAAAAACATGGACTCAACAAAATTTTTGCTATTTTGTTTCCCTTGGAATTTGTCCTCACTATTTTTGTATTCGGAATTATCAAATGGTCATTAGTCTCAGCACTCTATGGTTATTTTTTTGCCTTATTCTTTTTAGTGGTAACCGTTTTTGCCTTATTGCCAAACAGTCAAGATGAATCGGATAAAGAAATTGAAAAACAAATTCCTATTGATGGTGGAATTAAGGATTTAGAAAATAATGGCAAAAATTAAAGAAAAAACTTTTGAAGAGGTTCACGACTTATACGCTTCTTATTTGGACGAAGAGGATGTTAAAAAAGTCGATGAAGCTTATGAATTAGCCAATAATCTTCATGGCAATCAAGTCCGAAAAAGCGGTCAACCTTATATCACTCATCCTATTCAAGTCGTTGAGATCTTGGCTGAATTAAGAATGGATCGAGACACTTTAATTGCGGGGTTCTTACATGATGTCGTCGAAGACACAGATGAAGAAAATCAGGATATTGAAAACGAGTTCGGTGCAGATGTTGCCGTAATTATTGATGGTGTCACCAAATTAAATAAAATTTCTTACAACACGGAAGAAAACCAGCTTGCCGAAAACCATCGAAAGTTGCTCTTGTCGATGTCTAAAGATATTCGAGTGATTATCGTTAAGCTTGCAGATCGTTTGCACAATATGAGAACACTTGACGTCCATCGTCCTGAAAAACAACAAAGAATTGCTAGTGAGACGCTGGAAATTTACGCACCATTGGCACACCGACTTGGTTTGGCGAATATCAAATGGGAACTTGAGGATTTGTCGTTATTCTATACTGATCGCGAAAAGTATAAAGAAATCGCTCACCTCATGGATGCCAAACGAGAAGAGCGAGTCGCGGATGTTGATTTAGCTATTTCTGAAATTGAAAAGTCAATTCATGAATTAGGGATCGAACATGTGGAAGTTACTGGTCGTCCTAAACACATTTATTCCGTTTATCGCAAGATGACTGATAAGCACAAGGAATTCAGTGATATTTATGATTTACTAGCTATTCGTGTTTTGGTTGACACTGTTTCTCAAACTTACGCTGTACTTGGTTCAATTCATTCTAAGTGGACCCCAATGCCTGGTCGTTTTAAGGACTATATCGCATTACCTAAACCAAACGGTTATCAATCTTTACACACTACGGTGATTTGTCCAAACGGACGACCAATTGAAGTTCAAATTAGAACCTTTGAAATGCATGATATTGCTGAATTCGGTGTTGCAGCACATTGGGCTTATAAAGCTAATAAGGGTTCCAAGGATAAAGCAAAAGTTGACAATAACGACCAACGTCACTTGAATGTCATTCAAAATATCCTCGAATTACAAGATGATGCTTCTGACGCGGATCAATTTATTGATGCCGTAAAAGGAGATTTGTTCTCTGATCGAATTTACGCCTTCACTCCTAAAGGTGATGTCTATGAATTGCCTGAAGGAGCTGGTCCTTTAGATATGGCTTTTGCAATCCACTCTCAAGTTGGATCAAGAGCTACTGGTGCTAAGGTTAACGGTAAGTTGGTTCCTCTTAATCATCAACTAAAAACTGGGGATATCGTAGAAATTGTCACCGCTAAAGAAGACAATATTAGCCGTGACTGGCTAGAATTAGTTTCTTCTCGTCGTGCAAAAAACAAAATCCGTTCTTACTTCCGCCAACAGGATAGAGAAATAAATATTTCTGAAGGCCTCAAAATGCTCAAGAAATACATTTCAGATAATCATTTACCAGTCGAAGAAGATACTTTTGATAAAGAAAACCTAGATGCCATTGCTCAGGAATTAAATAATCAGAGTGGTGATGATATGCTAGCTCTAATCGGTTACGGGGAATTACCAGTTCAACGTGCCGCAGCCAAATTGACTGAAAAACTTCGCCTACAGGCTGAAAAAGAGAAGGCAGAAAAGCTTCAAGATGAAATATTGTCTGGTGATGGACAAGCGGCCGAAAGCATCACTAAAAAAGTAAACAACAACCCTTCTAGAAGTGATGAAGATATTACAATTGCTGGTATTGATTCACTTTTAATTCGTCTTGGAAGATGCTGTACTCCGATTCCAGGAGACGAGATTGCTGGTTACATTACTAAAGGTCGAGGCGTTTCAATTCACAGAATAGATTGTAGGAATCTTCAAACCGCTTTAAACGATGGTCAAAGATTGATTGATGTCGAGTGGAATAACCCACAAGGAAACAGACCAGATTATCCAGCTGACCTAGTCGTCAGTGGTGCTAATCGAAATGGTTTATTAAACGACGTGTTGCGTGTTGTTAATTCTCAAACCCGCTACATCGATTCCATTAATGGTGGAGCTGATCACAACAGCGACGGGGCAAGAATTTCTGTAACTGTTGGTGTTAAAAATCTAGATCAACTCAATAAAATTATCGACGGACTTAAAAATATTAAAGAAGTCTACGAAGTCAAAAGAGCATTTCATTAAAAAAAATAACCGCTAATTTAATTAGCGGTTATTTTTGTCTGGAATCAAAGTAACTAATCAGTCCTTTATAAATATCGTTGACTGTTTTTTTCTGGTAACTAGCTTGTTGAATCAAATAAAAATCATTGTCGTTATTGATATAACCCATTTCTAATAAAGTTGCTGGCATAGAACTCTTTTTAACAACTGCGAAGTCTTCTTGTTGAACACCTTTATTAACTAAGCCTAGGTTATTAAATTGGTTAGAAATAGCTTGAGCCAGTTGTTGAGAGCCGTTATCTTGACTGTAATATTGAGTGACTCCTGTATATCCTGGATCTTCAGAAGAGTCAAAGTGAATTGACACAAAGACGTCAGCGAATTTTGAATTTGCAATTTCACCGACATCTTGGAACCTCACATATGTATCTGTCGTTCTGGTATAAATAACTCTTGCTCCGGCTGATTCGAGTTTCTTTCCGAGAGCAAGAATATATTTCAAGGTATATGTTTTTTCAAAGTAGACTGGGTTATGAGTGTCCTCTTCGTGTAGAGCTCCTGAATCCCAACCACCATGGCCGGCATCTAGGAAGATTGTTGCTTCTTCTAATGGGGTTTTATTTTTGACTTTTTGCGTTTCTCCATCCAAGACCCAAGAGGCGACCCATCCGGTTGTTTTTTTATCATCCAACAACACTTGATACCAGCCGTGTTCTCGTTTTAGAATTTGGATTTCATCATTCGGTGTTAATGTCTTTTCTTCCTTAGCAAACGGGCTAGCACTCTCTCGTAATGGAATATCATTATATTTCACATTGACAAAGTTCGTACGGTAAAGCGAAAACATCATTAAGAATGTTGTGGTAATGAATACAGCAGAAATTATCATTTGTAAAACGTTTTTACTTAACCGTTTTTTCATATATTAAATATTAGCAAATGCAAGAGTGATAATATTTTTCTATGACTGAAAAACAGTATCAAAAACCAAAAGGGACGGCGGACATTCTGCCTGTTAACCAACCTAAATGGCAGCAAATTCAAACAGCGGCAAATAAAATTTTTTCTCATCAGTATGGTTTTGGAAAGATAGAAACTCCTGTCTTTGAAAACTTCGAACTTTTCTCCCGTTCTGCGGGGGAAACTTCTGATGTTGTCAGCAAAGAAATGTACGATTTTTACGATAAAGGTGATCGTCGCATTGCGTTAAGACCTGAAGGAACAGCTGGGGTAGTACGCGCTTATGTCGAAAATAAATTATATGGTCCTGAATATGAAAAACCAGTTAATTTGTACTACTTAGAGTCTATGTACAGATATGAACGACCACAGTCGGGAAGACTGCGAGAATTCCATCAATTGGGAGTGGAGAGCTTTGGCTCAGATTCCACAAAACTAGACGCAACTCAAATTTCAATGGTTTTAGATTTCTTTGAAGAAGTAGGCCTCAATCGTAATCAACTAATGGTATCGATTAACTCACTTGGAAATAGTCAATCGAGAGATAACTATCGTCAAACTTTAATTGAATACCTTAATCAATATAAAGATAAACTCAGCACAGATTCACTAACCAGATTAGAAAATAATCCACTTCGTATTTTGGATTCAAAAGACCCTGATGACATCGAAATCGTCAAAAACGCACCTAGTATCTTAGATTCTTTGGACGAAGAATCACGAATTCGTTTTGAACAAGTTCAAGCCGATTTGCAAAATTTAAATATCCCATATCAAATAGATTCAAATTTAGTTCGTGGACTGGATTATTACAACCACACTATTTTTGAAATTGTCAGCGATTCAAAAGAACTTGGTAGTGCTTCAACTATTGCTGGTGGTGGACGTTATAACGGTATGGTCCAAGATTTCGGTGGTCCAGAAACCCCGGCTATTGGGTTTGCGATTGGTTTAGAGCGTCTTTTGACATTGATGCCGGAAGTTGAAAACAAAGATACATTAGACGTATATATCGTGAAAGCCGACGAACAAGCTGATGATTTAATTATGTCTTTGGGCTACAAATTGAGAAAACAATTTAATTTGTCTGTTCAGATGGATTACAATAACCGTTCATTAAAATCACAATTTAAATCCGCTGACCGCTTGAAGGCTAAGTTCACAATTATTATCGGAAACGATGAATTAGCAAGTAATAGTATTTCAATCAAAAATATGGATTCCGGTCAACAAATTCAAGTTTCTCTACACGACATTAAAAAAGAAAATTTTGAGGTTTAACATGGCAGAACGCACTGTATATGCAGGTTTAGTTACAGAAGAATATTTAGGACAAGAAATCACTCTCAAGGGTTGGGTTCAAAAAAGAAGAGACTTAGGTGCTCTAATTTTCGTTGACCTTAGGGACAGAGAAGGTATTTTTCAGTTAACTTTTAGTGAAGAGTTTTCTAAAGACGCTCGTCAAATTGCTGACACCATTCGTAGTGAATATGTCATTGAAGTTACTGGAGTTGTTTCAAAACGCGCCGATAATGCGGTAAATCCTGAACTTCCAACTGGAAAATTAGAATTATTAGTACATGAAGCGACAATCCTGGCCGTATCTAAAACCACACCTTTTGACATTGAAGA
>JAISIV010000032.1 GCA_031261865.1 Lactobacillaceae bacterium
ACGATGTGGCTTTTACTTCCAGCCCCAGTAGCAATAGTGGCGAATTCCATACCTACATATCCGGCTCCGATAAACAATACTTCATCAGCTAAATTGTCAATTTTCAAAAATTGCTCAGGGGTTAAAGTAAATTCGTGTCCAGGAAATTCCAATTCCTTTGGTTTTTGTCCAACAGCGACAATCCAATCATCAGCCGAAATCGTAGTAGCCAGTCCTTCTCGAATTCGTCGAACTTCAACAGTGTGTGTGTCAGTAAAACTGGCAATACCATGAATGTATTCAACACCAGCTTTTTCTAGACTCTTTAATTTTCGGGGTTCTACAGCATCGGTGTAACCTTTTCGATTAGCTTGTAGTGCTACCCAATCAATTTTTAATTCACCCAGAACGCCGTACTTAGAAAGTTTCTTTGATCGTTCCAGTGCTTCAACGGCGGTCAATAAAATCTTTTTTGGATCGCAACCGTAATTAGGGCAAGTTCCACCCCAAAGGTACTTTTCAATAATCATCACTTTTTTGCCAGCTGCTGCAAGCTTGTATGCGGCCGACAATCCAACAGAACCCGAACCAATAATTCCAACATCAAAATGTAAATCTGCCATTAGTAACCAGCCTTTGGATCTACTTGATTTTTAGCAATCGTGCGGTATTCAATAAAGGATGCAATATTAATTCCTAAGAGTTCAACCAAACTAGCCATAGCACCTTGCTGACTGAAACCTGAATTATGGGGGGTCAAAATTGCATTAGGCATATCCCATAATGGACTGTCTTGAGCTAATGGTTCACTTTGGAAAACGTCCAAACCTACGCCAGACAAAAGATTTTCGTTAACGGCCGTAACTAAGTCTTTTTCTACTACGGCAGTACCACGACCAACATTAATGAAAACAGGACGAGAGGTGAACAATTCAAAGAAATCCAAATTGTAAATATTTTTAGTTTCCTCAGTTTCTGGCAAAGTTGAAATAACGATATCAGCGTCGAACACTTCTTCATTTAATTCAGAAAGCTTATAAACCTTTGGGAATTCATCATTGGTTTTGCCAGAACGATTAACGCCGATTAAATCGACATTGAAAGGCGCTAACAATTTAACAATTTCTTGAGCAATTGAGCCGGTTCCAAAAATAACAACTTTTTGGTTATTCAGAGACTTCAATTGGATATGTCCTGGTTGCCAAGAATCTTTACTTTGAACCGCATTGTCCCAAAAGTGATTTTTCATATCATTTAGCGAGGTTGGTAATCCTCTAAATAAAGCAAGGATGTAGCTCAAAACTGTTTGGGCAATCGTATTAGAGAAGAAGCCTTTTCCATTACTTAAAGCAATATCTTTTTCTTGAATGTATGACAAATCCAAAAAATTAACTCCGGCGGAAACCGTTTGCACCCACTTCAAATTAGGCAATGACTTCATCAAGTTGTCATCATGAACGTCGGGGGAAGTTATTAAAACGTCAATAAGACTTAAATCAGGATTGTCGTCCTTTGTAAAAATATCAACTGCGTTAGGAAATTTTTCTTTAATATTAGCCACGTCTTTGGCTGGAATAGTTATTAGAGTAAGAATATTCAACATATATCAATTCTATAATGGAAATATGAAATTCGATAGCACAAGACTTAACAAATTCCGCACATCCCTAAACGAAAAGCAAATCGATGTTGCCTTTATCTCAGACTTCAAAACAATTCAATATTTAACAACTTTTGGTTCCGATCCATTTGAACGGATTTTAGCAATGTTAATTTTTGCAGACCAAGACCCATTTGTCTTCGCGCCAGCACTAGAAGAACAAGTAATCTTGAATACCGGCTGGCCATTTGCCGTTTATCCATACCAAGATGATCAAGATGGTATGACGATGTTGATGAACCAAATCAAAGTGCGTAATACAAATCCTTTAAAAGTTGGTACCGAAAAAGCAAATATTACTGCTGACAAATATGAGCGTTTGATGAACGAATTCAACGAAGCTGACTTCACAGAGAACATCACTCCAATTATTGAGCACCAAAAGTTATTTAAAGAAACTGATGAAATCGCAAAATTAATCCAAGCTGGAAGAGATGCTGACCTAGCATTCGAAGCTGGATTTAAAGCTCTAGAAGCTGGCAAAACCGAATTACAAATTGCCGCCGCTTTAGAATATGCAACCAAATTGCGTAATGTACCAGAAATGAGTTTTGGGACATTGGTTCAAGGTGGCGCTCACGCCGCAGATCCACATGGCGAAACAAGTTCGCGCGTTCTAAAAGAAAATGAACTTGTTCTATTTGATTTAGGAACCGTGTACGAAGGATACATTTCAGATGCCACTAGAACAGTTTCGCTTGGAGAACCAACTGATTTTATGAGAGAGATCCACAGCATCGTTTTAGAAGCGCAACTCGCCGCTCAAGATGCAGTAAAGCCAGGAATCGCCGCCGCTGAATTAGATAGCGTTGCTCGAGATGTAATTACTAATGCCGGTTACGGACAATATTTCATTCACCGTC
>JAISIV010000102.1 GCA_031261865.1 Lactobacillaceae bacterium
ATCATCTTATCGATGAAATGAAAATGATTTGGAAGATCGTCAATATGTGTCATGGCGTTATGAATAAATCCATTACGCCACGCTAAATGAAGCACTACTTCAGGAGATCCCAAATCCTCATAAAGAGTTTCAGAATCTGAAAAAATGGGAGCCGTGATATTAATTACTTTATCATTCACTCCATCAAAGGCAAAGTCGGCAGCCAAAACTTCATGACCTTTGGCCAATACTGCATCTACGACATGACGGCCAAGATAACCGTTTGCTCCAGTTATTAATACTCTCATTATTTCCTTCTTCCTTGTTTCATTTTCTTATACGTTCTGATTCCGTGAACATAAACTCGATTTGGAAGTGTCTTCCTCAGCACTCGTTTAACAATATTTTTTACGTCTTTTTTTTCGTGTAGCATTCCACTTAAACCGTATAACATTTCAGCGAACGTAGGGCCCAGTCCAAAACTACCATTAACTTTATTAAACGCCCGTAGATAAAAATGAAGATTGTTATATTCAGCAGCAATTAAGTCATCTGACATAGCGACTGCAGTAAAAAATCCAGCGTCTTGAGCAACAAACGAGTGGACACGCTCGATTGCGTGGCTTATTGTACCATCCACAGGTAGGGGTTCTTCCGGGAAATCTTTATATTGCCAGTCTTTGTCGAATAGTTTCTTTAGCGCGATTGGTCTGAACCAAAACGTAGAACCATATGGTGCTAGAGGTTGTTTCTCAGGATCCATGATAACTTCTAACCCTAATGTATCAGCTAGTTCTTTTGTGTTGTTATAGTTAACACTCCACTCATGACCTAACGCAGGATAATAAGTTGCGTGGTTAGGCTCTGGGGGAACAAGCATACCTAAAAATTTGTTCTCAATGAATTTTTCCAATACATTAACAACATACTCCTCACTAGCTAATGTAGATTCAAAACACTTGAACCCAAATGAATCACCTATTGTTGCGGGAGTTGATTGAATAGCTTTTTTATCATGAACATAACAAGCTATATCATATGAAGGTATTACATCTTTAAACCCTACAAGCAACGCTGACACATCTCGACCACGATTCTCAACTAGTCTTACCTCAACGCTCCTCACACTTAGTTTAGAGAAGATTTGTTCAATTTTCTCCTTCTTATCCTGTGAATTTGTTGTTATATACACATCCGCGTACTTTGGCATGGTTGAAGCTTTTTCAAAAGAGTCCTCAAATAAATCTTCAAAGTATAGATGCATAAAAAGGCCTACTTTAAGATTCAATTGATGAATTTTTTCTTCTACATAAGTAGAGGCCGAGTGTCGAGTCGACAAAGGATAAGTAAGATTAAGATTTTGTTGTAAGTCCGCTTGGTTTGTCATACGTAACACCGGCGGCCAAATCAGATTCACATCATAGTCCGTCTTCTTATCCAAAAATGAATATAATTCAGAGGTTTGCTCACCCATTGTGTTTTTCAAAAACTGATCAGGAGCATTGAAAAAACTACGTTTTTTGAAAAATGGAAGTCTTGTTTCCTTCAAAACTTTCACTGGGCACATCATGATTGGATATTCATTGAATGCACGTAACTCCTCCGAATCAGCATATATAGAATAACTATATCCCAAATCTGAAAAATGTTTAGTAAAGATTGCTTCATGATATCCAATGGCGTCAAAATAAGAAGTGATTGGGGGCATATTATCCCAGTATTCATGAAACTCTTTCGAGTTGAGCATTCTTTTCCCAACCACGATGAAGTGTGACTGAATATGTTCAGGAATATATCCGTATTTGATTACACCAGTAAAATCTCCGCTCTCTAGCTCTGGGAATACAGTAGCACCCCAGAAATCGACTTTACGCGTAGCCATGTCATCAAACATTTCGCTGAACGGATATACTGGCCCCATAATTGTATTGTTAAATAATACAACCTCATCATATTCAGCCAACTCGTCCCATCCTACTGACTCAAGACCAGTCTTATAAGCCCAAACATCAAATCCTTCATTAGACCTTTCAATCACTTCACCAAATACGTTTAATTTAGCTCTATTTTCGGTATCGAGCCTTCCATTAACAACTGTAATTAGTCTTGTGAAATTTTTTGTGATGTCCTCCAACATTGTCTCGACATACTGGTCAACAATTCCTGACCCATCATAAAAAAAGAAAATACCTAACCTATTCATATCACTAACTTCTCTCTAATAAAAATTAAACTCTCAAAACTTAACTCACCTATTCGATGATTTAAGTTTCTTATATCGTTCATATAATCTATAAAACCTTGAAGATTCAATTTTACTCAAACGAATCTGTAACGCGGAACTTAGCTCTTCTAGGTTCTCAATTTGATCTTGCTTTCTATCTAATTCTTTCTTATAACGACTAATATCTCTGTTTAAATCATCAATAGCAATCACTTGATTATCTATATGAACTTTCGAAATATATAGAGCGTCGGATAAAGACATTCGTTCTTCGGATGTTAACCGGAGTCTTTCGATAACTGAAGCCCTATCAAGTTCAAGTTCCGACATGCGCTTCTTCAAGATGTACCCTTTTTCGATTACATTTTTATCGCCATACTCTTCACGAAGTTTTTCAAGTATCTTCTCAAAATATAACGTATCTTCAGTGAATGAATTATGGGAGCTTCTAGAACCAGGTTTGATTTGATAATTTAAAAATGCATTTGATACATTCACAAACTTCTTGCCTTCAAGACCGAGGCGCATGAAAAAGTCCCAATCTTCAGCAACGGTATCCTCTTCATACCAAACCCCAATTGTCGTTTCCGCTCTTATCAAAGATGACGAAGTAACGTGTAACTCTTGACGTTGCAACCCAGAATTAGAAAATTCTTCAAAATTCGTCTCATACGTTTTTCCAGTACTAGATTCAGT
>JAISIV010000141.1 GCA_031261865.1 Lactobacillaceae bacterium
AAATACAATTTTTTTGCCCCAGAATTTGACAACGGTTACCAATAACGGCTCGCAACAAACCAAGTCTGGCAAAACCAAATTCAATAGGAAAAATGCCGTCGTTGATTTTCCAAATTCGAGTAGAAAAGAAAGTTACTGGGAATGGCACCAAGGAAATAACTATTATGTCGCTAGACTTAGTCATAATGCGGATAGTGAAGTTTTAAGTGCGACAAACACTGACGTCGACACAATTAAGAATCAACATCCAAACGCAAAAGTTAAAGGGATTGTTTTTTACGATAAATCAGATTTTAAGAACAATTCCACACCGCTAACTCGTGGAAAAAACGCAACTCATTCTTTTGACTTTATCGAAGTTTTAGGAGTTGATTTAAATAATCTAGGGAAATTGAAAAAAGATCTCGAAAAACTATTGTGACTTCAACGATATTTACCGGTACTTAATCCTGATGCCAAGAAAAACCCTTTCTGGCTAAACTAGCCTGAAAAGGTTTTTCTGTATTGCTATATGCGTCTTTTTCATTATTCCTCATTTTCTAAGGAATCCTTATCTTTTACGCCGACCTTAAATTCTAAAAAGATCCATAAGCCATTGATGGTTTAATGGAAACTTCATTTAATGTTCCCGAGTTGAGTATTACTTGCTTGTTTAGTTTATTAGAAGTAACTTGGTCATTTTCTCTAACTAAGCCCACCAAGACTTCACTTTGATTAGTTTTTAGTGTTACCGAAGAACCGTTGCTTAAAGTAGCTATAGCTATTCCGTTAACGAAAACTACATAATTAACGGCTATTCCAATAAGGGATTTTTGTCGAGTGACTTTTAGTTCAAAAATACCGTCACTGTTCTCATCTTCATGAGCTAAGGCTTCATATTTCTTACCGCAATTCCCACATTTAACCCTGTATCCGTTATCAAAACCATATTGAAATTTAACATTAGCTAATGAAAAAGGGGTTTGACAGTGGGGGCAAGCTACTCCTTTAAAAGTTGAATTGATTATTTGATCATCTAAAACAAAATTTTTTGCCATTATTAAAGCTTCTTTCTTAAATTATTTACTAAGTAATTAATGAAACCCATGAGTTTCAAAATCATTTCTTAGTTCCGCCCATTTTTCTTGAGGTGTGTCACCTTTATAGACAGCCATTTTTTTATACCAGTTATCCCAAACTCTTTTAGGGACGTTATCAAAGTTACTATCACCAGTTGAAATTACATAATACGTATTTCCCCAATACTCTAATACGATATCTTTATTAGACATATTGGAGATGTCTAAATCATTGCCATTTTGATCTTTATAGACACCATCGACAAAATAAGGTTTATATTCGTGTCTGTTGATATAATTCTTACCGGTTGGTTCGGGTTGTTTTTCAGGCTGGTCTTTGACGACTTTGACTCCGACTAATTGAAGCATCCATTTACCAAACCAGGGGTAGAACTTGTATGCCCCATAAAATGGGAAAAGCAGGGGAATTAGAACCCATAAATTCCATAACCCACCAACTAAATGGAAATAATGCATAAACCAACCGGAATACGCGCTTATAAAAAATTGCATCCACGCCACGATGATGATTAAATATGAGACAGTACTCGCGCCCATTACTCCAGTCGAAATAAAAAACGGTTCAATATCACTTTGCTTCATTTGCGAATTGTACTGTTTGATTGCTTTCGATGCGATATACAGAATAGTAATAAATGTGAATAAAGAAAAACCAATTGTGATACTTGAAGAGAACACAAAAGAATAGAGCATTCCTAGTTTCGTCGTAACTTCAGTTATAGAATCCGCAAACCAAGGTAAGATCAGAGTCAACGTAGCATTAGCGATAGCAAATAGAGAAAATATGACATAAGAAAAAGAGGAATCGGATTTCGTTTTTATATGTGCCAGTATGACTGTCGTTAAACTTAAGGCCATCAAAATTACGACAATAATACTTAAGGGGATAGTGACCATATCAGTTTGCGGCCCTTTCTCTTTTAATACTTGTAACTAAAATTTTAAGGTCTTCATTTTTGGAAGAAATATATCCATTGGCGTCTCTTTCATGGTAGTTGTCAACAGCTCTGAAAGTTCCAGAAATTAAAGACTTAGACTTAATTAATTTTTTGTCGGCAAAACCTACAGCTTTGCCTACGCCTTTTTGAACTAACTTATTGATTACTTGAGATTTTCTATCCGTTTTGTCATTTGTTCCTACCGCTTTTTGAGCCGCACTGGTTAGCTGCTCAGCTCCCCATTTTTTCGCCTGATCTACAGTTTTTTGTTTTACCGCATCCCTAACAAAAGACCTTGCTATTTGCTTGCTTGCTTCTTTTTTTGTTAACCCGAATAGTTCACTTTTTATTATCGGATTCATTCTAGGAATAATGCCTTCTGCTAAGCCTTTATTTTTTAAAACATACTTACTATTACTGATTCCAGTTCTCGCGAGTGTTTTAGCTCCAGATTTCCAACCGTTTTGCGTGAAATCTTTCATTGCGGTTTTAAATAGTGGAACAGCTTGACTTTTTGAGACCCAAATACCACTTTTTGCTAAATCCTTAAAAGCACCGCCAGATGCAACATCAGATGCAAAATGGGTCACGGTATATAAGTTTTTGGAATCCTTTGAAGAAAGATGAAATGTATTTTTGTAGATTCCATCTCGTATCAAATTAAATCCTTGGTTTTTCCCATAGTGAGCCTTATCTAAATCTTCTGCTAAATCAGCCGCGTTGAAAGCGACGGCGGCCCCTCCAAGAACTAGAGGGAGCGCTGCTCCTCCTGAAAAAACAGTCAAAGCCAATCCTCCGGCTATAAATGCAGCATCAACCCAAAAACTAGCCCATCCTTCATTTTTATTC
>JAISIV010000080.1 GCA_031261865.1 Lactobacillaceae bacterium
AAACTCGATTGGTGTTGTATTTGGTTTCTTAAATTGCATACCGTACTGAATCATATTTTGAAAACTCCTTATCTCGAAATATTTAATTATTTCTTTTTGATTATGAGCTAAGTTTAAACTAACGAAACTACTTTGTCAAGAACGAATTTATGATTATTTCAATTAGTTTCACAAAACAAAATACACCTAACTAAAAGTTAGGTGTATTCTTCATTCAATATGAAAGGCATCTCTTCCAGCCTTTGTAGCCGAATAACGACGCGGTCTACGCGGATTTTCTTCAAGGTAACCACGCTTAATTAAATCATTGATTACATCAAGAAACTCATCTTGTTTCAAGCGGAAACGATAGCGCAAGGAATCCAGAACCACATATCCTTCACGATTTGAAGATAGCCTAACTATCGCCTCGGCCACTTCATAATTCTTCACTACATTATACGTTGCGTATGGCTCTTCCGAAACCATATCAGCAGTATTTGATTTGCGTTTTTTAGCAGCGCGTTTCATTCGAGGTGCAATATCACCCACCTCCATAATCATTGCTTCTTCACTTGGCTCACTAGGAGCCTTACTCGTAATACGCTTTTTAGCCATCGCCCGAACAGGACGTTCCTCACGAATCTTAGTTTTAGGCGTAGCCAATTCAGCTATCCCGTGTTCTTCAAGCACTGACGCCAAATCCTTATCAAGTTTACTCTGAAACTCGCGTCGTTCTTGCATCACTCGTTCATGAACCACAACTGGATCTGATGAAACGCTTCGTAACCCCTTCAAACGATGTTCATTACGTTCTTTGTAAGATGGATTCTCTCTTTTGAATTTGGCAGTCGCAACACGCTCGCTATCTGGAGCGTTATCAAGTTTTATCAACAAACTAAGTAATGTTTCTTGCTCATCCTCATTCAAAACTCCGAAGAATGTGTCAACAAGAGTCTCTTGTCTTTGACGGCTACCACCAATAAAGTTCAAACCTTTATTCGTAATCTCAATCAATTTCTTGCGCCCATCATTAGGATCATCAACCCGCTTAACATACCCAAGCTTCTCAGCTTTAGTCACCTGTTGCGTAGCACTCGACGGACGAATATCAAATTCCTCCGCGATATCCATATTCAAAACTGGACTATCTTCTTCAGAAAGGAATTCAAGCATTGCGCGCATTCCGCCACCTGACATACCTGGTACTATAGGTTTAATTTTGTTGAGTTCCTGAAAATCATATCGCCGTTGTAGCTTTTGTAGCACATTGACCAAATTATGTTTCACTTCTGTATTTGTCATCACCATCTCCGAACAATCTGTTATGCAGTAATATAGTTTCGCAACAATATTTTACCTAACTAGATTATACACGATTTCCGATGTCTCTGTAAGAAACACTGTCTCGATACTCGACATGAAGAAAGCTTGAACTACGCCAAGCTTTTCTGGTTAGCAAAAACCAATTCTTAACAAAGTGGGCAACTTCAACAAGAGGTTGGGTAACTCTTAATGATTCCTCATCGTTGCTGCAACGTCATGTAGGCATGTTTATGCTAATCTTTGCGGTGGATTATTTATACTCCGTCCTCACATTAGCCATCCACCTAGGTAACTCATCCGTCAAGTTCATAACATGAACTAAAGTATTCCCCGCTGATTGGTCGCCGGCTTTATCATAATCGGCACTCTTTACAATATCATCAATATTTGGGATAATATCCGGTTTCGTTTCAGAATAAGTTTCAACTGAGTGAAGTAATAGTAATTCATCGATACCCCATTTTTCAGCAAAAACTCTCACAGCATCTCTTAATTTATCATTTTTCCATTTTTCAAATGACATGTCAAAACTATATTCTGAAGATAATTTGCCTGGCACTAATTCCGTATCTACAAAATCTTTTAGTAGCTGAGCTTGCTTATCTTCACCCATATTACTTAATTCCTGAATTTGTTCATAAATTATGCGCAGTGTCTCATTATCTACCGTTTGTACACCACCTGAAATCTGGACCTTTCCATCAATCAAGTTCAAAATGTGTGCAGCATCAATAACCTGAGTTCGTGTTAACTTAGTCTTTCCAGCTAACGGACGAAGCCCCTCAAGTTCTCCACCGTCAGGATCTTCCATTTTGAACAAATTTTTATATGCACCAACATATTGCAACCAAGTATGTTCACTCATTCCAAATTTAATATCATCCCATTTGAACTAATAATATTGTTCTACCAAATTCAACTGGTTAGCAGCGTTTACGAAAGCTAATTTGAATTTGTCTTTAGCTTTTTCATCATACTTTATGACAGTCCATGCTGTTGGGTCTGATAAAGTTGAAATTTTTTCCTTCACTTTGATATTTAGTTTTTTTACAGCAGTTTCATATAGATCTACAATTGCAAGGCTACTTTCTCCACCGCTACCATAAAGTTCAAGTGCACTATCAACCGTTGACTCAGTAATTCTTGGATACTGGAAATTAATAATTGATCCAAACTCCTTTGATTTACCAAAAACTCGATTGGTCCTCGAATAGGCCTGTATAAGTCCATGCAATTCTAATGGGCGGTCTACATATAAAGTATTTATACGTTTGGAATCGTATCCTGTTAAAAGTTGATCGGCTACGATCACTAAGTCGATATTAGTTTTATTGCGACCACTGCCACCTCTTGTAGCTCGTTCAACAACATCTTCAAAATACATATCCTCACCATGCTTTTTGTCACCAACTACAAACTCGATTCCCGTGAACTTAGCATAATCTTCGAACATCATTTTAATGGTTTCTGGTGGAATGTTAGTCGGATCATTTTCGTTACCAAAACTAAAGGTCATTGCAATATTTAACTGCTTCCCTTGTTCATCTAGCTGCTTTTTAAACTCATTATAGTAAGCTAAAACTCGATTTTTATACGCCACAGTTAAAATGGCATTAAATTCTCCTTGCTGAGACTGACTATCCCAATTTTCTAGAATTTCTGTTACAACTCGTGGTATATGTGTTTCATCCTGATATACAAGGATTTTCTTTTTAGATGCCTCTTTTTCAACTTCTAGTTCAGACATCGCTTGAACTTCTCGTTCGACTTCCTTTCTCACAAGAATAGGATTATCATTATACCGTTCTTCAATGAGTTTATCCCGCAAATCATCATAACTTTTAAATTCACCAGTATTAAGGTAATCAACGTGAAAGCCTAAAACATTTCCATCAGCAATTGCTTCATCAATTGTGTATTGATGCAATTTAGGTCCAAACAATTTTTCCGTAGTATCTATAACTTCACTTTTTTCATTCACTTGTCCTTTCACGTGATTTTCATCAAATAAAGGTGTTCCAGTAAATCCATAAAAAAGTCCGTGTTTTTTGAAATGATGTTGAATCGTTCCCATCATCTGTCCCATCGTTGTACGATGGGCTTCATCTATAATGAAAACAAATTTCTTATCTCTTAAGCTTTCATCATATGCCTCTTCGAGGTCTTTAACAAGCGAATTTAATTTGAACGTAGTAGTAACAACTATTCCGCGTTTTGAAGTTTTCAACTGTTTTTTTAATTGATAGGTCGCCTTTGTTTCATCTACAGTAACTGGTTCATAAGCAGCATATGCTTTGAAATCTCTAATTGTTTTTGAATCTAACTCTCGACGGTCAACAAGAAATATTACTTTGTCAAAACCTGCCCTGGTAGAAAGAAACAACGCCGTTTTAAAACTTGTGATAGTTTTTCCAGATCCGGTTGTATGCCAAACAAAACCACCATGAGGTACTTTCCCCTCATTGTCTAATCCAAAAGAAGCTAACTCAACCGCTTGAAGGGCGTAAACTTGATAAGGACGCATCAACATGTGTCGTCTATTTTCTTCACTCTCTGCTTCATCGATTACCAAATAATCTCCAACCATCTGATGAGCCATCGGAATCATTAAGAAAGTTCCGATTATTTTACGCCAATCATTAATGATTTTATTGTCTTTATCCGACCAATGAAATTCAAAGCTTGGATTAAAATCGTCAATAGTCTTCGGTGTTGCGAAATATCGTGTTTCAATTTCAGAAGTTACAACCATCATCTGGGAAAATGCCATAAAATTATTTGTATATTCCCCGTCCCGATAATAACGGATAAATTGACCAAAAGCCTCATCCAAAGTTTTATCAGTCCGTTTTTGTTCAATATTAATTAAAGGCAAACCGTTAATTAGCAAAATAATATCAAAGCGATTACCATTTTTCGTAGATACTTCCCTTGCAATTTTATATGAAGAGTCACCTCCGCTTACTTCAGCCTTTTTAAATATCGTTAATGTAATTTGTTGACGTGTGACACCAGGTAGTCGGTCATCGCGGAAAATGCCGTCTATTTTACCCTTTGACTCTTCTATAGCTAAAAGCTTAGCTGCTTCGTAACTATTACTAATCTGGCTTACTTTTGCTAGAACTTGTTTAAACTCATTATCTGTTAACTCAACACCCTCAAGTTGATCCACATTAATACGATTAAGTTCATGGCGCCAATGATTAATTAAATCAGCCACAGTTACTTTTTGTTTATTTCCATTTAATTCATCTGGAGCATCCCATTTGTATTTTTTCAATTCCTGAACAAAATTTTCTTGAAATACTTTTTCACTAGCATCTTTATTCACGTCACTCATGTATTAACTTTCTCCTTCCAGATATGTTTGACAATTCGTTGTGATTAACTAAAAACTTTCATTGCAACTAAACAAACATCTCATTTAGGTATGCTTGCTTCAAATTTTGTAATTTTTCTAACTTACGTTGATGAAGAGTGATAAGGTTGTCGAGCTTACCGAAGAACGTCCCAATTTGTTCTTGTTCAGCTTCTGATGGCACTTGTATCACAGCTTCCTTGATGTCATTCGAGTTGATTGATTCAAAGGTTGAACCCGTACTTAGTCGGTTCCAATAACCAATTTCTTTCATTCGTCCAAGTGACTGGAAGATGAACTCGTTACCTTTAATTGCTGCGACACCACGGCCAAGAACCACGTCATAGTCAGTCTTACCGATATCTCCCACTGGTGCTCGTACACTCAGAATCAAGTCCCCTTTTTCAGCTTGTTTGGTTACTTGCGTCGTCCAAACACGTGGAACAACACGACCATCTTTCATATCGGCATTACCCTGTACGAGAATATAATCGTCGGGATTATCGGTATAATTTGACGAATTTGGCGACTGTCCCATTGTAATTTCGACAACCTTGCCTAACTCACGCTGCTCCCAATCGTCAGTAAATCCAGGAAATCTTCTTTTCGGATTAAACTCGCCTTCAGCAGGAAACATTTCAGATAAATATGCAGATTTTAAATTTTTCACCTTATCTATCCTACGCTGATGAAGGGTGATAAGGTTGTCGAGATTCTTGAAGAAGCCACTGATTTTT
>JAISIV010000082.1 GCA_031261865.1 Lactobacillaceae bacterium
GCCAATTGCAAAGTAGTATAAGCATCGAACTGTCCATAAGACAAGCTGATGAATTGTGCATAATTGCTATTTGTCAACTGAATCTTACTTCCACTAGTTTCTCCTGGCAAATCAATTCCTGTTCTAATACCAAGCCCGAATTGTTCATAACCGTTACGCATAATACTCCAAGTATTTTGAGCAACCGGGATTGTCATTCCGTTGTAATAAGGAGTTTTATTGATCTTCAGTGCAAGTTGAATCATGTATGTGTTCGAAGAAACCTCTAGAGCTTGTCGCGCGGTTAATGGAACTTCGTCACCATTTTCATTAAAGGCGGACTTAATTGCTGGAGAGCCTTGAATTTGAATAGTTTGGTCAATCAACGTATTTTCAGTAGTAGTTATTACACCTTGTTGTAAACCAAGTGCTTCAGTGGCGGGTTTTACAACAGAACCCATTAGAATTGGAACATTTAAATTTCCAAGCGGGTTAGCTTTTACTTCACCGCTCTTGTTATCTCGGCTCCATCCGCCCATTGCATAAATTGCACCGGTTTCAGGATTGATAACTGTAGCATAAGCACCAGTCGAAAGGCCTTCAGCCATGTGATTTTTGAGAATTTCTTGAACTTGACTCTGAAAATCACTATTAATAGTTAAATGTAAATCTTGACCATTTTGGCCGGAATTGATGGTCTTAGAAGAATTAGTATCCACCTGAATCGTTTTTGGCGTTCCTGCAAGTTCTAATTGATACTGTTCTTCTAAGCCATTAAGTCCAACTGAAGCGTTATTTTCATATCCGTATGCACGTAATTTTTTTGCCTGACTGTCAGGTAGCCCAGTCAAAGGACTACTGACACTACCAACGATTGCCGCTAGAGAATCGTCGTCAGGTTTAGAACGAAGCCAGTTTTGTGACACTCCTAAACCACCTAATTCGGAAGCTCTTTCACCAACTTTAGCGATTTCCTCATTAGAAACATTCGATTCTTTTATTACACCTGAAGCAAGTGTATTGACCTGATTCATTCGATAAAAAATAAAAGCAGCTTTTTTGTTCTTTTTTGACAAAGAAAGTTTGTCCTTGGTCAACTTGTCAACTGTCTTTTGATATATTTCTGAATTCGATAATTGATTGATTTCAGAGTTGGACAAATTTAATGAATTTAAAGATTTTTGATAATTTTTTGGGTTTGCCAAATAGTAGTCAATTTGTTGACGTTGAGTGAGCTTTTTTGTCGAAATAGAAATATATCCCGCAAGTTTTTTTGCCTCTTTCGCCATTTCTTCAGAGGTCACTCCAGTGGGCCTGGTGTACATAATAGAAGCCGTTGGGGTGTTTCCAACTACAATTTTTCCAGCTGAGTCGTAGATAGTTCCTCTCGGAACGGCAATTTTTTGTGTAACGGTATCGGTTCTATTAACAGTTTGAAAATAGGTATTCCCGTCAAAAATTGTAAGGATCGTTAGCTTGATGATTAAAAGTGTCATCAAAACAAAAGAAACATAAAAAATTATGTTCAATCTTACTGGTAAGACTTGATCATTTGTGACTTGATTGACATCGTCTTTTTGGCGGTATTCTTTGTAATTTTTCATAACAACAACCTCTAATTTTATCACGGTCGTTAAAATGAAATAATGGTTAATTTCCTCAAGAAAAATAAATTTTCAATCGCGTCGTTTTTCGTTCCACTGTTGGTCGTTGTGGCCTACTACGCATCTCGTCAAATGTCCCCGTTTGGCCATTCATCTATTCTGACCGTTGATTTAGGCCAACAATACATCGATATGTTTTCCGGTTTTAAGCATTCCTTATTACAAAACCCCAATTCGATTTTTTATTCTTTTACGAAAAATTTTGGTGGAGAGATGTTTTCGGAGTGGGCATATTACCTACTGAGTCCTCTAAATGTTGTTTTTCTTTTTTTTAATCAAGAAAACCTACCAATTGCTATCTTTCTGCTCGTTATTTTAAGAGCAGGTATAAGCGGCTTAATGGTGGATCTTTTTTTGAGAAAAACAAAATTGGTGATCAACGATTGGTTGATATTTGCGGCCAGTATTACATACGCACTAAGTGGTTGGTTTACTGCAAATCAAGTCAATTTGTTATGGCAAGATGATGTAATTTTCTATCCACTACTTTTGCTGCTTTTATACAAGTTCGTAGAAAATCAAAAAAAGTTCCTCCCATTTATTTTGTTTTTTTCTTTTATATTGATTGATAACTTCTATATTGGATACATGATTGGTTTGTCATTGCCTCTTTGGGCATTATGGTTTGCTTCCTTTGTTAAAAAAATGTCGGTCAAACGAATCGCCATTGTTTTGATTTCAATGGTAGGTTCCATTTTAATTTCGGCAGTTGTTTTAATTCCTACCGCGTACCAATTGTTACTTGGCAAAGGTCAAGATACGGTTAAAAATATCGACTGGCACCTTATTGAAAACCCACTATATACCTTTTTTAAACTAATTCCTGGATCGTTCAACTTCGATGAGATGCAACATGGTTTTGCAAATTGGTTCGTGCCAATCATCATTTTATTCGGCGTAATCGCGTTTTTCTTTAACGAGACATTTTCTAAGAGAACAAAAATAATTTCTTTGTTATTCCTTGTTTTCTACGGAGCAAGCTTTGTTTGGAATCCCATGATTCTTTTGCAACACATGCTTCAAATGCCAGTTTGGTATCCGTACCGTTTTAGTTTTATCCCGATTCTATTCCTGATCGTTTTGGGTTTTATCGGACTGCAATCCATTCGTTCCAAAATGCAATGGTTTGGTTTAGGATTGTCGGCGACGTTATTTGCGATTTTGGTTATTTTTGCCAAAAATAGTCTAAAGCAAGCGACATTCATAAATCAAAATGATTTAGAAGTATTCTTCATTTTCGGTTTAGCAAGTTTAGCTTTGTTTTTTGTAAGAAAAAAATATCGATATTTTTTAGTTGCAGCGATTTCGTTAATTTCCGTAAGTCTTAATTTC
>JAISIV010000108.1 GCA_031261865.1 Lactobacillaceae bacterium
AATAGCGGTTTGAGCAGTTTGTTGATCAGAAACTGCCTGGTTATATAAATCAGTTACGTTCGTGCTAGCAGCTAATTTAGCAGTTACGTTAAATACATAATCGTATTTTTGAGCCCATACTAATAAGTCAGAAAAATCTGAAAGTTCAGGAACCACCCCTGCCGGTACATCAACAGTTAAGACATTACCTTCAAGCGACAATTGATAATCTGAAGGTAGTTTCTCGATAGCAAGTTGAAATTCATTATTCTGTTTAACTACTGCATCAACAGAATTTTCAGTTGCGCTTGCTTGGCTATTAATTTCAGAATTTTCGGGAAGTGAAATGTAAGACGTTTCAGATTGAGAAGTAGACGAATCAGATTGTGCGTCACTAGTTGAGTCAGTTGATGCTAAGTCTTGTGAAACTGATGAAATACTCTCAATTGAAGCAGAAATAACCGCCGTAGAATCACCAGCAGTTTGATTGACCGTTTCTTGGACAGCCTTTTGATTGGCATCAGTAATTTCGTCGGCAGATGCTTTAACACCAGCGCCTCCAGTTTTTTCAAGTATGCCATCACTTTGACCAGCAGCAACTAAAGTCAATGCGGACACTGAAAAAGCGGTAATTCCAGCGACTAACCATTGCTTACCAGCTTTATACATTTTCTTGTGTTCTTTTACAATTGTTTCAGAACCATAATTGGTGTTTTTATTCGTCTTCATTTCGTTCCCTAAATTCAAAAAAGCGCACACTTGTAGCGCTTCATTTTATTTTCATAGTTGAACGAAAAGATTTCAATTAACTTCATAATTTGTTCGAATTTAAGGACTTATTTGGTCCAAAAATCAGACAAACACCTAAGTTACAAATATGCTTTATTTGTGCTTAAACCAGGCATCCGTTCTTTCATCGTGTTTAAAACGCGTATTCACTTTTGGACCAAATGAAACTCTGCCCAAAAAATATTTATAAACGATCAAATTAAAATACGACATATCATAGGCACCCGTATAAACATCATTTTTCTGATATTCATCAAGGCGATTGAAACTCCAATAAATATTCATAGCACCCAAAAGTTCTAGAACAACCGACCTATAACCGCCAAAAACTCCGGTATTCAATAATTGCATATTCCACGCGTCAACACTTTTGTACCAGTCATAAAAGGCGTGATCTCTAGAAACATGGGAAGTCCAAGGCTCGGTTAAATGATTTAACTCGCTTCCGACATATAAAATGTCATCGGAAATCTCCCCGAATGGATTATTTAAGACTTCTGTGTCACCAGCGTCTAATGCAAACAATGCAGATATTTCTGGGTGTGACAATAGGTATTGATATTCTGAAATCCAGCGATACCAATATGACGAAGCAAGTCCTTTGAAACGCTCAGTTCCGAAATATTCAAACGTGAAATCCGTTTTTAAATCGTTTATATTTTTGGCATTCGAGATAATGACAATTTCAATATTCCGATCTCGGGCGGAACCCACCAACTTTTTTGTAACTTCAACGAGTTTTTGAAAGTCATCATCGCTCTCTTTTTCAAAAAAATATGAGGCCAAAATTATTTGATGACTTGCTTTTTTAGACAAGGGCATTTCATCTAAATTACTTCCATCAACGAAGTCATAAGGGTTTGCAGTCAAAATTCTTGGGTTACCATCTTGGATGCCGACAAACACAATTCCATTTGCATTATTTGATTGCAACTTTAAAGAGGTCAAAATAATTCCAGCATCGTCCATTAGGCGCAAATTTTGATCTTTTATTTCCCATCTCGATAAAGAAATATCTTCTCTTGATTTTGCAATTCTACCGTCGGCCAAAAACCTAACTTCTCTATCAATATAAATGCTTTTATTAACGCCAAAAACCCAGTTATATCTGGTTAGTTCTTCAACACCTATTTTGTTTCCGAACCGAAAATCAGGTTCACGCAGATAATCACTTGTAGAGCTTAGTAAAACGGGTTCATTATTTTTAACATCTTCCCCTTTGAAAACGGTTCGCTCTTCATTATTCAAATCTAGCTCCAAAGCGAACGTTAAATGATGCTGATCGTCATAAATTAAAAGGTTGTCTTCAGTCAATCTATAGTTGTTAGTAATTTTTTGATCACCAGAAATTATCCGATTATTGTCCGCAAAATATAGTCCGCGTTTTTCTACGACACCATTTATTTCAAACGTCCAGTCGCGTTCTTTGAGAATATAAAGTAAGTCGGTCATATTAAAAATATTAACAGTCAATTTTTCATTAGACAAAATAGTAGGTCATGGCTCAAAATTAAGACAAATCTGATTTTTTAGAGCAAAAATTATTGAAAAAATTGACACCTTACTTTCCCTGATAGACAATAAAAAAATGATAAAAGATCGTCTCCAAGAATTGAATGAAATCCGCACTAAAGAAAAGTGCACGGTTGAAGATTTGAAGAGAATTGAAATTTCGCGGAATGAATATTACGGAATGGTTCAAGGTCGAGATGGTATGTCTTTTTATCAAACTAGACAACTTTTAGAAACTCTGGGATTGTCTCTTCATTTTTTTGCCTATGAATCAGTATTGGACCGATTTGAACACCTTTTTTGGGAGAAGGAATTTAGTTTTGATAATTTCACCAGTATTCTAAATGAAGACTTTGATCCTGAAATTAAAAAAGTCATGTTGGCGGCCGTGAACATCTATTTGCATAAAGAATCTACTGACGAGATTGAATTAATAACTGACTACCTTTTGGGTGTTAAAATCGCAACGACTTTTACGCTTCGTATTCTAGAAATGACCATTCCAAAAATTTCCGATGACCATCTTTTTACAATTTTTGACGATTTTTCCAAAACGAATCGCAATGTTTTTTTTGACATTCGTGCTTTCAGGCCAACTGCATCAACTGTCATTTTACTAACCGGAATTCGCGCACTTAAAAACGGAGATCACAATGTAGTCCAAAAATTTTTGGAGAACGCTTATCAATTTACCTTCACCTTAGTTACCGACAGTTCTGTCATTTTGAATTTGCTTAAAACACTAGCCGAATATTTATCAAGCGATTTAAAGAATAGGAATGTTAATAACGCTATCCAAATCAAGAATGCTTTATCTTTTTTTGAAAAAAGTGGCGTGGTTAGCGGTGTTTCTATTGGCATCCTAAATTCTTTTATTGATGAGCTAATCCTTTCTCAAACTCAAATTCAACAAGTCGTTTTTCAAAGTTTTGCGGTAGACAATCACATAATTCATTTCAAAGAATACCTGAGCGCACTAACCTACTTAGGTGGAATTGAAAACAAAACTAAACAAGATTACGTAGTCCCAAATAGACTTTCCTATTCAACGGTAAAAAGGATTTTCAAATCAGGGGATTTCAGTTTAGGACAATTAGAATCTATTTCGATTTCGTTATCAATCAGCTTGGCTGAAATTCAAATGATGATGGAGCCTCACACTATGACAGCCTTAGGTTCAAAAACCAAATTTGAGGATGGATTAAAATCTCTAAAACAAGCCTTTTATGACGAAGAGTTCAAAGATAACTTGATTACTCAGAAATACTTTTTAACCGAATACTATTCTTTTTCAATGCTTTATAAAACCAACCTGGATTTCCAAAATTCCCAATTCCGTAAGGATGTTGAGCTTTGGATTACTGTCAAGCAAGCGGGCCTGTTGAGAAAGGGGACTTTAGACAATATTTTTGAAACCTTTTTAAGTGCCTTTATGCTTACTTTCAGAACTTTATCGAAGGACGAAAGAAGAAAATTAGTTTCATTGCTCTTCCCCAACCCAATTGACCTTAACCGTAAATTCGAATTCTACGGTCGTCCGTACGAATATGTTTCAATGCTTTTGCCTGCGGATAAATTAACCGACGGCACCGGTCAATCTTTTGATAATCGATATTATAAAAATTCGTTAGAAAAACAGTTGGTCGACTTCGTGTTGATCAACAGGGAAAAATTCAATGACGACACTTATTACAAGAAGTTCATTAATAACTTGCAGGTACTCCTTTTTCCTTTTCAAAGAGATTCAAATGAAATTTTGAATCTAATTAAAACTGTTCG
>JAISIV010000123.1 GCA_031261865.1 Lactobacillaceae bacterium
CATAAAGATCAAAACGGGTAACCCTGTGAAAGTGCCATCAAGAGGATGGAGCAGTAACGTCCAAACATGGAATGAATGGGTGAATGCAGGGTTAATTTATTTCCCTGATGATGATAACAAGTTGCCAGGTAAAAAAACTTATTTGACAAGTGACAAGCTTGAAGTGGGTAGGTCCGTAATTAAAATGCAGACGCGTAGGACGACCAACTATCTAAAGAAGATGTTTGATGAGCAAGAAGTTTTCAGTTTTCCCAAGCCACTGGATTTGATTCAAGGAATTGTCGAGAACGCGAATGATAAAAATATGATTGTTCTTGATGCATTTTCCGGTTCGGGAACAACTTTTGACGCAGTAATGAGGCAAAATATAAAAGATGGTGGAAACCGACGAGTTATCTTATTGCAACTTCCTGAGGATTTAGATAAAACGGTTACGGACGCCACCGGAAAGGCCAAGAAAGTAATTCAAAATGCTATTGATTTTTTGGATGGACAACACAAGCCACACAAGCTTACTGAAATAGCAAAAGAGCGCCTTCGACGTACAAAAAGTACGCTTAAGTCGGAATATCCTACGAGTGAAATTGATTTGGGATTCAGGAATTTTAGGCTTGATAGCACCAACTTTATAAGCTGGGAAGATAATGTATCAATGGGACAAAGTTCATTAGCCTTTAATGCAACTAACCTCAAGGCGGACCGTACGGATTTAGATTTATTGTTCGAAATTATGGTGAAAAAGGGGCTGGATTTATCGGCCCTCGTTTCGGTAACGGAGTTTGGGGGAACTGGGAAAGTATTTGACGTATCTGAAGGACTCTTATTCGTTATAACGGGTGAAACTGTGACCAACGATGCGGTTGATTTTATTATCGAGTCACGAAAAAGGTACGAAAAAGAAGGATTCTTGGTAACGTCAAACGTTGTTTTAATTGATAATGCTTTTGAGAATGTGGAAGAAAAACTGAATGCAATTGATAGACTTAAGGCGGTGGGATACGCTTCCGAAGAGATAGAAAGTATATAGAGGGCAGTATGGATATTAAGTTTGACCAACTTTCGTATCAGGATGACGCGGTAAAGGCAGTGGTTGATTTGTTTAACGGTCAGGAGATTCGAGCGAATAATTTTACGGTTTTTGGGCCGGAATTATTTGGGCAAATACAAACTGATGTTGGAGTGGGAAATGGTTTCTCGATTTCAACATCGATGCTGTTAAACAATACTCAAAAAATTCAACTTGACCACAGTATTCAGCCGGTCAATGAGTTGAATAAAGGTTTCCCGCAGTTCAACATAGATATGGAAACTGGAACAGGAAAAACGTTTGTATATTTCAAAACCATCTTAGAATTAAATAAAAAATATGGTTTTACCAAATTTGTGATACTAGTTCCATCTGTGGCTATACTGGAGGGGGTTAAAAAAACTTACGATTTGACAAAAAGCTTTTTTAAGAGTCTTTACGATGGTGTTGTATATAAAACATTTGTATATTCATCAGATAGGCCTAACGACGTCCGAGAATTTGCAGCGTCTGGTGATGTTGAAATAATGATTATTAATATTGATAAGTTCAATCGTGATGATTCTAAATTTAAAAGGCCAGATGAATTTTTACAGGGAGCATCACCAGCGGAACTAGTTCAGCAGACTAATCCCATTTTAATCATTGATGAGCCGCAATCAACTGACAACACGGAAAATGCCAAGGCTTCGATACGTGGACTAAATCCTTCTGTCGCATTTCGATACTCGGCCACTCACCGTGATAAGTCATATCCATTAGTTTATCGTTTGGGCCCAGTTGAAGCATACGATCAAGAATTGGTTAAGCAAATTGTGGTTTCTTCTATTGAAGCTGATGCGGATGGAAATGAAGCATATATGCGCCTAATTAGCACGGACGCAAAAAAGCAAACAGCTAAATTAGGTGTCTATAAGTTTAAGAAGGGTGCCGCAGGTGAGCAGGCTGAAATCACAGTAAAGAAGGGTGATAATATCGCTCTAAAGACGAAGCTTAGTGTCTATGATGAATATGGTGACGTTCAGGATATCGACTTTAGCCGTGATGATGATCCAAACACACAGGCTGTACACTTTACAACGCACGAATCGTTAACGATGGCATCTCAGAATATTCAGGATGAGAATGCTAAGCGTTTGCAAATTCGAAATACAATCCGGAATCACTTGAGCAAGGAATTGTACTTGAATCCTAAGGGAATTAAGGTGTTGAGTTTGTTCTTTATTGACGAGGTTGCGAAGTACCGTGCGTCACAAGATGAAGATGCCGAACTTGGTGAGTATGGTCGTTGGTTCGAGGAAGAATACGAGCGTCTGATTGCCGAAGATACGTATAAGAATTTGCGTGATCGAGATGTGCCGGTACGCGAAGTGCACAATGGGTATTTCTCAGTTGATAAGACGGGTGCATTTAAGAATTCTAAAGTTGATAAGTTTGGAAACAATAAGGCAACTAAGGATGATGAGTCAACGTTCGAGACTATCATGAAGAATAAAGAAGGGTTGCTTACTTTCTATGATGAGGAAAAGGGCAATACTTCAAACGCCAATAAGTTGCGATTCATTTGGTCACACTCTGCCTTAAAGGAAGGTTGGGACAATCCTAACGTGTTCCAAATCGCGACATTGGTGGAGACAAAGGATACAATTACGAAGCGTCAAAAGATTGGACGTGGATTGCGTATCGCGGTTAACCAAGATGGACAACGTGTTCCAGGTTTTGATGTGAATACGCTGACCGTTATGGCCAATGAGTCTTATAAGAAGTTTGCTGACGATCTTCAGAAGGAGTATGAAGATGACGGTGTTGAATTTGGCAAGTTCGAAGACATTATCTTTACAAAAATCGAACGTACAGTGGTGGCTGAAGATGGTACTGAATCTACACGCCGCTTGACGGTTGATGAGTCAACACAACTGGTTAACGAACTTGTTGATGCTGGTTATGTGTCATCAAATCGAAAGGCAACTTCAAAGTTGCAAGAAGCCGTTCAACGTCAAACAATTGAACTTAGCGATGAGTTTAGTGACGTTAAGGCTGAAGTTCTTCGAATTGCGGAGCATAACATGGGACGTGTACCGGTTAAGCGAGATATGCCGATTAAGGATGTCCCTGCAAAGCTGGATTTGATTAAAGACCCCAACTTCTTGGAGCTTTGGAACCATATTAATAAGAAGACAACTTACGAAATTCACTTTGACGAAGACCAATTTGTCAATTTAGCTGTAGCTCGACTTAAGCAAGGTTCACCAATTAGTCGGGTACAATATACAACGCGTATGGCATCAATTAAGCAGACCGATGGTGGAATTGTTTATGATGCCGAACAAGGTGATGGTACTCGTGAAACGGTTGCTAAGGCAGAATACGACTTGAGTAAGTTCGATATTTTGACTTATCTTCAAAATGAGACAGGACTAACTCGTCGAATTATTGCACGAATCTTAAATGGCGCTGCTGAACGGGTCACTGCTGATTTTAAGATTAATCCAGTTGCGTACGAAGAGTACGTTGGTGACTTATTGAATGAACTAAAAGAGACTCATATCGCTGAAAACATCGTCTACAAGATAACTGATG
This sequence comes from Lactobacillaceae bacterium, assembly GCA_031261865.1. Taxonomy (GTDB): domain Bacteria; phylum Bacillota; class Bacilli; order Lactobacillales; family Lactobacillaceae; genus Oenococcus. The sequence goes on from JAISIV010000123.1 coordinate 3,608, forward strand.
AAGAATGGGATGCTGAGCTATTCAAGTCTGAGCCTTTGCGAGGTGTTGTTGAAGGTGACACGCCAAACATGGTTTCGGTTAGTGATGCTAAGACGCCATACGAATATGTGCGCTATGATTCTACTATAGAAAAGAAGTTTGCTGAGGCAGCTAACCTTGATAACAACGTTAAGTACTTCATTAAGCTACCATCTTGGTTCAAGATTTCGACACCAACACGTAACTACAATCCTGACTGGGCAGTCCTAAAGGAAGTTAATGGTGAGAAGGTGATGCACTTTGTTGCTGAAACGAAGGGAACGACTGAGTCAGAATTGGCCCGACCTGAGCGTGTAAGAATTCAGTACGGTCGCGAACACTTCCGAGCATTGGCACGTGATGGTGTTGACGTTGAGTACCGTGTTGTTACTGATGAGAGTCAATTGAACTAGATGAACATAGTGTTAGAGAACTCCAGGGTTGCTTCGGTAATCGTTGGAGTTTTTTATTGCGTTGCCGATAAGATACAATGATGATAAACATGTTGAGAATGAAGAGACGCGCAAATGAATTACAAAGAAATACTATTAAGATATATTAATGATCCGGCAGACAACCTTGCCCTGCAATTAAATGCCCATTGGGGTGCCGGGAAAACACATTTTGTGAGTGAATTTATTAAAGAACAGAAAGCTTCGAAGGGAAGTGAAAAAGGCGGAAAAATATTTGTTTACGTGTCATTAAACGGATTGAATACGGTGGACGCTTTTAAATCAAGGTTGAACGAACGTCTGATTGCCGAATTAATAGCAAAAGAAGGGCTAAAAAATTCTGGGTTAAAGTTATTCAAAAAAGCGAATGACTTTGTATCGTCAGGGGGGATGGCACTGTTATTGAATCTTTTTGATACCAATAGCAGACTTTCGGATGTGGAGCGTGCATCGAAAAACTTTTCAGGAAATATGGTTCAAAAAATGTTGCAGCAATTATCCCAAAATGGATTGGTGCTCATTGTGGACGATTTTGAGCGCCTCAGCGGAGGTGAAGAGGTCGCAAAATCAATTTTGGGTGAAGTTTTGGAAACGTATATGCGAGGATTGCAAGCAAAAGTAATCTTGGTCTCATCCGATAAAAACATTCACCCAAGTGACAACACCGGACAAATAAATAACCTTTGGTTTGACGAAATACGAGAAAAGTATGTCGGCACGGTGATTCGGTATGAAACTGACTACGTCCAAGCGCTCACAGAAATTGCCAGCGAAAATATTAAATTGAGCCATATCAAAATGGATTCTAAAGTAGTGACTACATTATTAGAACCGCTTCAGGTGATTGGACGATTTTTCAATCGGCAAAGTACAAATGGACTAGTTGAAGATGATACTGATACTCCATTACGTAATTTACGGCATTTGGAGCGAGGTATCAGGTATTATATTAGTCTTTTTGGTGAGTTTATAGAACAAATGGCAACTCTTAAAGAGGTTCCAGAGCTACTTTGGCCACGCCTTCAAGAAAAGTATTTGCCAATGGTGTTTGCTCTAGCGGTTTTGAATATTGAAGGGAAAATCAACATTCAGAATGTATCTGAATTGCAAGAAAAACACGAACCGGAGAGAAACTCTTTATTTTCATTAGATGAAAGTACGCGTGAGGAGCATAAACTATGGGATAGATATGCGGATTTGGCGGAGCCTTTGGCCCAGGAAATTAGGCGGAATTTAAGTAAACGAAGTGTATACGACAATACTCAGTTATTACCAGCGTTGGACGGGGAATTGATTGT
>JAISIV010000017.1 GCA_031261865.1 Lactobacillaceae bacterium
TCAGAAAATGACGAAACCAGTACTGGTTTTAGTAAAGAAATCATTCTTGAGCGCACTGAAACATCGTCTTCATTTAGATATTGATCATCAAGGAAATCTAGAAAGTCTATTTGGTTTATGTTTTTGGATAGGAGGTTAACAATTTTTTGTCGAGTCTTTGGATCATCAGTCCGAAAATACTCTGTAACTAACTGTATTCTTTTTTGTTCATAGGCCGCTCTTTGAGTCTGATTTGCTAATTCTCGTGTAGCTTGTGCTTGTTCTCTTACAGCGGCCGCATTACTTTCTAAAGCCCTTACTTTCTCCGCTTCATAAAAATCATTATCGTTATCTGACATTTCTTACTCTCTTTTATGTGAATATTTTAAATAGGATAACAAAAAACCTACCGAACTGGTAGGTCGTGACTTATATTTTATTGATGATTGAGTCGTTTAGCTAGTGTGTCTCCGATAAATTGGACGATGAAAATCATTAGCAAAATGATAAATGTTCCTAGCCACATAACATCCCAGTAATAGCGCTGGTATCCGAGAACCACGGCCATGTTTCCGATTCCACCAGAACCGATAGCACCAGCCATCGCGGTAAGACCAATCAAAGAAATGATTGAAACCGTTGAAACACGAATTAATTCACTTCGAGACTCCTTTAAATAAATACCGATGAGATCCCAGAAATTTCCACCAGCGGCTAAACCAGCTTCAATTAATCCCGGAGAAATTTCAGCAAGGGCGGCTTGGACTTGACGTGCATAAAATGGGAACAACGAAAGCGCTAATGGAAGAAGTGCCCCATTTGGACCAATACCTGCATGGAAAACATTTCTTGAAATTGGTAAAGCAATAACCAACATGATGATAAAAGGAATTGCTCTGAATAGAGAAACTATTTTATCGAGAATGAAAAAGACGGGTTTGTTTTTGGCAAAACCGTTTTCATCAGTAATGACAAGTGTCACTCCGGCAACTAAGCCCATGATGCCCCCAATCAAACCTGACCAAAAGGTCATATAGATAGTTTGCCAAATTGCTGTTCCCCATCCGTAATCACCTGTCCACCCAAAGTTATAGACATTGGGCAAATATTCTTTGATTAAATTAAGCATTATTCACCCTCCTTTAATACATTAACGGTCACTTTGTTTTCTTGGAATTCCTTAATCGCTTTTTTAATATTTGGTGCAGTTCCATCTAGAACAACTATCAAAGAACCAATCGGCGTCTCATTAAGAATTTCAACATTCCCAAATAGGATGTTAGCTGAAACTTTGTATTTGTCGTACACATTATTGATAACTGGTTCACCAGTACTTTGACCTTTATAAGCTAGCTCAACTAGAATTTGGTTTTTCGACAAATTTTGAACCGTCTTAGAATTTTTGATAGTCTCAATTGCTTCATTAATACCGGTAGCTACACCAATGAATTCTTTAGTTAGTGGTTCTTTTGGATTAGAGAAAATTTCAACCGTACTTCCTCGTTCGATAATCTTTCCATCTTGGACGACAGCAACTTTATTGGCAATTTCTTTTACGACTTGCATTTCGTGGGTGATGATGACAATCGTGATACCCAATTTTTGATTTAGTTCTTTTAATAAATCTAAAATTTGGCGAGTCGTTTTGGGATCCAACGCAGAAGTAGCTTCGTCAGAGATCAAAACTTTTGGATCATTAGCTAAGGCACGAGCAATGGCGACACGCTGTTTTTGTCCGCCAGAAAGTTGAGAAGGATAATTGTTAGCCCGGTCAGACAATCCGACTAACTCTAATAACTCAAGTGCTCTTTTATTACGATCGTTTTTATTAACATCAGAATGACGAAGTGCAAACTCAACATTTTTAACAACGGTTGATTCGGCCAACAAATTAAAATGTTGAAAAATCATCCCAATATCATGACGAGCCTGTCTCAAAAGACGACCTTTGTAAAGCTGCTTATTGTCGGACAAAACATGTCCATCAACTTCAATAAAACCAGCAGTTGGTACTTGCAAAAGATTAATAGTGCGAACAAGTGTTGACTTTCCGGCGCCAGAATAACCCACGATTCCGTAAATATCACCGGCTTCAACTTCTAAATCAACATCATCTACGGCGACAATTGTTTGCTTTTTTTGTTTGTAAACGACACTCAGGTCTTTAATTTTAATTATCGGTTCACTCATAACTAGCGATTAATTCCTCGATTAATTTTATGTGTTTGTCGTAATCTTCTATACGAATATTCTCATTTGGTGCGTGATCTAAGCTCCCATCATAACCAATCCCTGCCGTAGCAATCGGTGCTTTGATGAATTTATTGGCGTAATACATCGGACCAGTTCCAGCACTCGTTGGATAAACATCTGCCCCGTGATATAACTTTTTAGCAATTTCGATTAATTTTAAAATAGCGGGGGCGGACATGTCGCTTCGATATCCAGGTTCACCCAAAGTTAATTTGGCTTCAATATCTGAAAAACCATTTTTTTGTAATTGAGAGACAAGTTTTTGAAAAATATCATCAGGTACTTGTCCGGGAACTAAACGGATTTCCATTTTTGCCGTCGCATGAGCGGGAGTAACTGTTTTAACGCCGGTTCCAATATATCCGCTAACAATTCCTTCAATATTCAAGTTTGATTTGAAATAGAGATTGTCATTGAAATCTTCACCACTAGTCTCAGTTAACAAAGGTAACTTTAGTCCGAATTCTTTTTTGATTGAATCAGGTGTAATTTCTGAATGACTAACTAGTTCCAATTCCCTTTCATTGGGTTCAATGGCATCATCATAAAGACCCTCAATTGCAATACTGCCATCATCGTTTCTCAGAGAAGCAATCGCTTCAATTAAATGCCAGGTTGCTGAATCCGCTACACTGGCGTAACTAGAATGAAAATCATCGTTGGCTGAAGTTGCGGACAAATCAAAAGTAATTATGCCCTTATTACCACCAACGATTTCCACTCGATCATTAGAATGAACTTCACCCGATTCCCAGATAACTAAATCGTCATTTTGGAATTCATCTTGATATTTTTCTAAGTACTTGTCTAAACCAAGCGAAGCGGTTTCTTCAGCTCCTTCAATAATCCAATAAATATTTACCGGCAAACTTTTATGATTTTCAAGATAGTCGGTAATGGCCGTTAGTCTAGAAGTTATATGTCCTTTGTCGTCGTCAACTCCGCGTCCGAATAATTTTCCATCACGTTCTGTTAAAACAAACGGCTGGCTTAACCATAGTTCCAAAGGTTCTTCGGGTTGAACGTCGTAGTGATTATATAAAACCAGAGTTTTAGCATTTGGTTTATTGCTGACAAATTTTGCGAAGACAAATGGTGCTCCAAACTCACCATCAACTACCACTTGAGCGCCAGCTTCATGCAGGGTTTCTCTTAAAAATTGAGCCGCGGCCGATTGTGATTGTTGTTTTGCAGAGACACTTGGAATCGCAATAAATTCTTTTAGCTTTTCGAGATATTTTTGACGATTAGACATTTTATAAATCCTTTTATGTACGCCCGGAATTCATCCAGGCAAAGAAATTAATTACTTTCTTTTGGTTGTGGTGCACCTTTCCATGCAGGAACTTCAGCACCGTTGTAAATCTTGTTAATCAAGTTTGCAACGTTTTTCTTGTGATAAGCCTTAACTAAGTTTTTGATGTAAAGCTTGTTCTTATCTTCTTTACGTGCAGCAATTAAGTTAATCCATTGGTGAGTCAACTTACCGGCTTTTCCACCCCAAGTGTAGATTGCAGAGTTAATATCTTTTCCAGCAGCTTCAACATAGTTTTGTGAAATTACCGCAGCGTCCGCATCTGCCAATGCTGGCAAAGTTTGATCAGCAGCAACTTCTTTAATCTTAATGTTCTTTGGATTCTTTACGATATCTTGAACAGTTGGGTTAGCATTACCTTTTTCAGTAGTGATAACTCCGGCAGCATTAAGTAACAATAATGCACGTGCGCCGTTAGTAGCATCGTTTGCAATAGCGATAGTTGCACCCTTTGGCAAATCTTTAACGCTCTTGTATTTATCTTTTCCTGAAGCATCAGTTCCTGAATACAAACGTGAAGGTCCAAGAGTAGTGTCTCCAACAGAAACTAATGTTCCGTTATTTTGCTTATTCCAGTTTTTAAGGAATGCGTAGTGTTGGAAGGCATTAACATCAATGTCACCGTTAGCTAATGCGGCATTTGGTTGAGAGTAATCGGTGAAGTGAGTGAACTTCAACTTCAAGCCATATTTTTTAGCATTCTTTGCAACAAGTGCCCATTTCTTATCGTCGTTTTTGTCGCCGGACATAATTCCAACCTTAATAGTACGAGTCTTTGACTTAGCAAAGGCTGGAACTGAAACAGTGGCTGAGGCAATCAAAATGATCGCTAAGAATGCAGTGAAAACTTTAATCCATTTTTTCATTTTCATAAACTCCTAATTAATAAACTCCATATTTCAAAACTTGTAGAAGTGACTCGCATGTGCCCGCATTTATTGAATAAAATAAAAATCGCTCCTGTAAATAAATACAGAAGCGATTGCTCACGTTACCATCCTGCTTGTCGGATAATATCACTAATACCCTACTCACCAACCTACTTGTATTGCGTAATGATGCTAACGC
>JAISIV010000024.1 GCA_031261865.1 Lactobacillaceae bacterium
AAATTTCACATGCAAAAATGCTTGTGAAGTTCTATACTTATTTATGTGATAAACAATCACCTAAAGGAGATTTAAATAATATGGCAGACGTAAAACCTGCAAAAAAGCCTTTAACCGCTGAGGAAAAGGCACAAAAAGAAGCTGAAGCCGTTGCTTACACTTCTTCACTTGTTGAAAAGTCATTAGTTGCTCTTGAAAAGTTCTCACACTATTCTCAAGAACAAGTCGACAAGATTGTCGCTGCAATGGCACTTGCCGGTTCAGAAAATTCATTATTGTTGGCTCACGAAGCCCACGATGAAACTGGACGTGGAGTTGTTGAAGATAAAGATACTAAGAACCGTTTCGCATCTGAATCTGTTTACAACGCAATCAAAGGTGACAAAACTGTTGGTGTTATCAGCGAAGATCCAATTTCTGGAAAAGTTGAATTGGCTGCTCCACTTGGAGTGTTAGCCGGAATTGTCCCAACTACTAACCCAACTTCAACTACTATCTTCAAATCAATGCTTACTGCAAAGACTCGCAACACTATTATCTTTGCTTTCCACCCACAAGCTCAAAAGTCATCTGCCCACGCGGCTCAAATCGTTTATGACGCCGCTGTTGCTGCTGGTGCTCCTGAAGACTTCATTCAATGGGTTGAAGTACCAAGTCTTTACAACACTTCAGCATTAATCCAAAACCCAAAGATTGCTTCAATCTTAGCAACTGGTGGACCTTCAATGGTTAATGCCGCTCTTCGTTCTGGAAACCCATCAATGGGTGTTGGTGCTGGTAACGGAGCCGTGTTCGTTGATCACACTGCTGACACTAAGCGTGCTGTTGAAGATTTGTTGCTTTCTAAGCGTTTTGACAACGGTATGATCTGTGCTACTGAAAACTCAGCTGTTATCGAAGCTCCCGTGTATGAAGATGTCCTTCAACGTTTGCAAGACCAAGGTGCATATCTTGTTCCTAAAAAGGATTACAAAAAGATTTCTGACTTCGTATTCCGTAAGAATGACGAAGGTTACGGAGTTAATGGTCCAGTTGCCGGAATGTCTGGTCGTTGGATTGCTGAACAAGCTGGTGTCAAAGTTCCTGAAGGAAAAGACGTTTTGTTGTTCGAACTAGATGAAGACAACATCGGTGAAGCTCTTTCTTCTGAAAAGCTTTCTCCACTTCTATCTATTTATAAAGCTGAATCTCGTGATAACGCCGTTGGAATTGTCCAAAAACTTCTTAACTATCAAGGTGCAGGACACAACGCTGCTATCCAAATCGGTGCCCAAGATGATCCTTTCGTTTCTGAATATGCTGATCAAATCGGTGCATCTCGTATTCTTGTTAACCAACCAGATTCAATCGGTGGTGTTGGTGACATTTATACTGACGCAATGCGTCCATCACTTACACTAGGAACTGGTTCTTGGGGAAAGAATAGTTTGAGTCACAACTTGAGTACTTATGATTTGCTAAATATTAAGACTGTCGCACGTCGTCGTAATCGTCCACAATGGGTTCGTTTGCCTAAGGAAATTTACTACGAAAACAACTCAATAACTTATCTACAAGAATTGCCAAACGTTAAGCGCGCATTCATCGTTGCCGATCCAGGAATGGTGAAGTTTGGATTTGTTGACACTGTATTGTCTCAACTTGAAATCCGCCCAGAACAGGTTCAAACATCAATCTACGGAACTGTTCGTCCTGACCCAACTATCGGTCAAGCTATCGAAATCGCTCGTCAAATGAAAGACTTCGAACCTGATACAGTTATCCTTCTTGGTGGTGGATCTGCATTGGATGCTGGTAAGATTGCTCGTTTCTTGTATGAATACTCAACTCGTAATGAAGGAATCCTTGAAGACGATCAAGCTCTTAAGGAATTATTCCAAGACCTCGCTCAAAAGTTCATGGATATCCGTAAGCGTATCGTTAAGTTCAACCACGCAACTTCAACTCAAATGGTTGCTATCCCAACTACTTCTGGAACTGGTTCTGAAGTTACTCCGTTTGCCGTTATCACTGACGATGAAACTCACGTTAAATACCCATTGGCCGACTATGAACTTACTCCACAAGTTGCTATCGTTGACCCAGAATTCGTTATGACTGTGCCAAAGCGCACTGTTGCCTTCTCTGGAATGGATGCACTATCACACGCACTTGAAAGCTACGTTTCAGTTATGGCTTCTGAATTCACTCGCCCTTGGGCTTTGCAAGCAATTAAGTTGTTGTTCGACAATCTTGTAACTTCTTACAACTACAACCCTGCAGAACCTACAAAAGAAGGACAAAAGGCCCGCGAACAAGTTCACTATGCTGCTACATTAGCTGGTATGTCATTCGCTAATGCCTTCCTTGGAATTAACCACGCTATCGCCCACAAGACTGGTGGAGAATTCGAATTACCACACGGACTTGCAATCTCAATTGCTATGCCTCACGTAATCAAGTTCAATGCTGTTACTGGAAACGTTAAGCGTACTCCATATCCTCGTTACGAAACTTATACTGCACAAAAAGATTATGCAGATATCGCTCGTTACCTTGGATTAGCTGGAAAGACTGATGCTGAATTAGTTGACTCACTTCTCGAAAAGATTGCTGAATTAGCAAAGGCTCTTGATATCGACACTACTCTTTCTGGAAATGGTGTTGACCAAAAGCACTTCGATGAATCAGTTGAAGCTTTGGCAGATTTGATTTACAACGATCAAACTACTCCAGGAAACCCACGCCAACCATCACTTGAAGAAATCAAGCAATTGTTGCGTGACCAATTCTAATCATTACCACCTACTATAAAAAGGAGAACCCCAATGGGTTCTCCTTTTTGCATTATGTTCCGAAAACTAACTAAACAGGTATAGACGGTATACATTTTGCCAAAGAAAAAAAGGCTAGAACGTCGTGTCCTAACCTCCAAAAATTAACTTAACGTCTGAGCAAGCCAATAACCAAAATATAGCCAACTCAATAGCCCGTGCCAGATTGTGCGCCAAACATCTTGATTCGACACAAACCATGTTATTCCTGCACTTAAGGCAACACCTAATCCGTAAAAATTAACATCTACGCTGAAGCTTCGATGAAAGCGGTGATAATCCTTATACTCTCTCTTGAGCGAGTGCTTAAACGTTTTTTCTTGTTCGTCATCGCCATCATCAATAATTACTTTTGCCATAAAACTCTCCTTAAATTTGTTGAAAATATCATAACTCAAATTAATGGCTCGGAAGCAAGAAACTTGTCACCATATAAAGAATATAGATCACCAATAGTGCCAAAACCTCTTTGATATCTAATTCGGTTTTCTTGTGTCGTAGATAAAGAAACTTAAAACTAAAATAACCAGAATCGTAAATGGATAAGTAATATTAAAGAACTCTGTACCGACTTTTAATCCACCCGGAGTTAAGGTGATAGCTAGACCCAAGACTAATAAGATGTTCACGATATTAGAACCTATCGCGTTACCAACAGTAATGTTTCCATGACCTTTTTTAACCGACGAAATAGTCGTACTTAGTTCGGGCACACTCGTTCCTAATGCCACTATTGTTCCGCTTATAATTCCCTGTTAAATTCCAACCCGTGAAGCAACAGTTTTTTTACCGAGCTAAGCAAAGTATTGGCGGAAAATACGATTGCAAAAGCTGAAATAAATGATTACGATCACGGAAGACAAGACGTTTGTTTTGGTATCATTTTTAGCTTCTAAGGCATCTTCTTCAACTTCTTGTTTATCTTTTAGTAAATGATAAAGCAAGAAATATCGGCACTAAGACAATAAAAATGATTCCCAACCACTGGGACAAGTTCCCGGTCTTAAATGGCAGCGTAGGAATACCGTTAAAACTAAAAATAATCACCGTTAAGGTCGAAACTACAAAAACAGTGTATACCTGAGTATATCTTTTTTAATGGCGAGAACGCCACGTTTACACCAACTTTTAGAATAAGAATTGAATTTGTAATATCAGTCCCAAATATGTCACCTAAAGTGATTGAACCAGAGTCACTTAAGGATGAATGAAACGTTGCGATTTCATGAGGAGATGTAAATTGTCGTAACTCTAATTGCGAGTTTCGGAATCATAATTTCTCTTCAATCTTTACTGTAATATCGACGAAGAATCAGACGATTTGCAACGGACGAAAATTGAAACTGCGAATAAGGACGAAATGAAACTGATTGTAGCGAAATAATTTGTTTCACTATTCTCCCCACAAATAACCATATATAAAAACGATCTTCCTAAGAAGATCGTTTGAAATGATATTGGAAATTACTTCTTTGAAGTAACAGCTAGCTTTGACCAACTTTCGTGTTGTCCGAATGCGTTAGAGAAGTTCTTTACGCGTTCGTTAACTGGAGTGTAATCAATAGTGAACTTAGTTGGGATGATGAAAGCTGAATCATGAACATACTTTTGGTATGCCTTGAATGCTTTAACACGGTATGACTTGCTGAAAGCCTTATCTGAATCGATGTTGTTCAACAACGTAGTCAACTTTTCACTTGTGAAGTGACCGAAGTTATAAGGTGCTGAAGCTGAGAACAAATCTTGTTGAGATGGATCGGATGAAAGTGACCATGCACCATCAGTGATATCCCAGTTTTGATCTGAAGTAGGATCAGTCATCATTGATACCCAAGTGTTGAAATCAGTCATCTTGTTCTTGTAAAGAGTTACCTTAACACCAACTGCTTTCCACTTTTGGATGTAGTTTTGAGCAGTAGTTTGAGATGCTGCAGTTCCTGAGCGAGCTAGGTAAACAAGTGATAACTTCTTACCAGTTTCAGGATCTACGCGGTAGTCCTTCTTCTTTGAATCATGCCACTTATATCCAGCTTCGTCCAAAAGCTTGTTAGCTTTCTTTTCGTTATAATCATAAGCTTTAACAGACTTATTTGCATAAGCACTAAATACTGGTGGAATAGTAGTGTTTGCAAGAGTTGCAAGACCATTATCGTACTTCTTCAAAACTTGTGCTACGTTACGAGCATATCCAAGTGCTTGACGTACTTTAACGTTTTGCAATGGAGTCTTACGATCAGTAACGTTCATGGAAGTTTCAGTATCGTAGTGACCAAGGTTGTAGTACATTGCTGAGAAGTACAATGACTGTTGACCAGTAATCTTATAACCAGAAACCTTCTTAAACTTATCATACAAGTCGTTAGAAGCACCGTTATAGAAGTCATATTCCTTAGCTTTAGCAGAAGCAACAGCTTTAGATGGGGCTACGATTGAATAAGTTACTTGCTTAAGATTTGCTTTCTTACCAAAGTAATACGGGTTACGTTCATAAGAAATTGATTCTCCAGCAACAATCTTCTTAACCTTGAAAGGTCCGAGAGTCAATGGCTTAGTAGTAGTCTTTGCGTCTTTTGCAAGATCTTCCGGCTTAACGTCTTTTAAGTATTGATATGGTTCTGGAGTTTCAAGGAAGTATCCGTTTCCAGAAGTATCCATAGCTGGCTTCATCTCTTTGAAGTGAACAACAAGTTTCTTACCGTTTTCACCGTCAGGCATTTCCAGTCCAGAAATAGAAGTAGCTTTGCCTTCGTGATATTCTTCAAGACCTTCGATATTTGCAAGTGAGTCAGTATAGCGATCAGAACCATATGCTGGGTTTGCGATTAGTTCGTATTCGAATTCAAAATCTTTAGCAGTAACATCTGATCCATCAGACCACTTATAGTCCTTGTTGATGTCGAGAGTAACAGTCTTTGCATCATCATCAACAGTTAGAGTAACAGGTCCACCCTTAATGAACTTGAAGTTTTTGTCAGTCCAGATTGATGCACCAAGTGCTGGGGCTTCCAAAGATGAACTGGTAGCATCATTGCTTAATGCTTGTACCCATTGACCAACGAATGGAGTATCTGAAATATAAGCGGCTTTTAGTGTTCCGTTCTTGATAGCTTTTTTAGGGTTGTTATAAGCGACATCCAAGCCACCAACCTTTGCAGCAGCATTTGCAGTAACTGAAGTAGCGACTGGCAATACCAATCCTGCAACAGATAATGCAGCTAAGGCACCAGCGGCACCCTTGATAGTAGTTTTCTTCATAAAACTTTTTCCTCTAAAATCTTTCTTTTGAAATTATAGAAATATTAAATGAATATTAAAGACAAGTCAATAGGTTGTATATTTCAATTTTGTAATATTAAGGCGCGTAACGTTCGGTATTTAATGTGATACAAAATTTGGAAGTGTTTACAAATAAAAAAACGTCCGGAAGTTCCGGACGTTTAATTGTTATGCCAAACTCTGACGTTGATCGGCAACACGACGCAATACTTGTCCAATTGAAACGATGGCAATCGTGAACAAAAGGATAACTATAGCTGATGGTAACCAAACCCAAAGACGGTCTGTCATGTTATTTGGATCAGTAGCTAATTGAAGTAATGTTCCTAGAGAATGAGTACTTGCTGGTAAACCAAATCCCAAGTAACTCAATCCAACTTCCATTCCAATATTTCCGGCCAAATTCAAAGTTAAATCAGCCAAGATAAATGATGAAAGATTAGGAAGGATTTCGACAAGCATCGTACGTAGTGGAGAAGCTCCGGAAAGTTTTGATGCTTTGACATAATCCAAACGTGATTGCGTCAATGTCAGCGAGCGGACAAACCTAACTCCTGACATCCAAGACAATGCCGTGAAAATCAGAATTAAGGTTACAGCGTTATATTCGCTAACGATGGTAACAACAACCATGACAAGCATCATAGTTGGCAATAGTTGAAGGAATTCAGTCAAACGCATAATTCCCCAGTCAACTCCACCTCCGAAGTAACCGGCAGTTAATCCAATGATTAAACCGATGATGGTAGTGAGAACTGTGAAGGAAATTGAGATAAATAAAGAATTTCTTGAAGCAACAATCAACATTGCTAATTCATCACGTCCTCCATCGTCGGTTCCTAAGATGTGACCAGAAGTACCTGGAGTGAGGAATTGATCCATGATGTTAACGTTAACGAAATCTTTTGTTGGGATAAAAATAGCGGCGATAAAAATAAAGAGCAACAAACTAACAACAACGATTAACGAAATTAGTCCTACTTTATCTTTACTAAATTCGCGTTTAGCCTTGCTGAGGAAGGATACGCGACTTTTTGAATCATTTTGAGTTTTTTCTTCTGTCATAGTAACCTCCTTATTAGCTAATGCGAACACGTGGGTCAACCCAAGCCAAGATGATATCTGATAATACAGCTCCAACTAGTGATAGGAATCCGTAGAACAACATAAGAGCTGTAATCACGGCATAATCACGAGTGGAAATCGATGAGTAGTACAACAATCCCATACCAGGATAGTTGAAGATTTGTTCAACGAAAATTGATCCTGAGAAAATCGCAACGATTTGGAATCCGAAATTCTGTGCAATTGGAAGCATTGAATTACGGAAATTGTGCTTCCAGAAAATTTGCTTTTCAGGAACACCCTTAGCACGCGCAGTGCGAACGAAATCTTGGTTACGGTTATCAAGCAATCCAGTACGTAGGTACGTGAAGATTCCAACTGTACTTAGAGCAGCGATAGTCACTGACGGCAAGATGACGTGGTAAATCTTACTGAGCCAAATTCCAACAAATCCTTCGGCATCAATATTGACGGAACCACTTGTTGGGAACCATTGAAGCGTGTATCCAAACAGGAATAGAACGAACAAGAAGATAACAAGAGCGGGGACACCATAAGTGATTGAGTTAAATGTCAACCAGAAACGATCAATAAACTTACCTTCATTTTTAGCAGATGCTACGGCCATTGGAATTCCAAATAGATACAAGAACACGGTAGTGAACAATGACAATACAATGGTATTTCCTAAACGTTCACCCATTAATGTAACAACTGGTTTTTGCAAAACATAAGAATCCCCGAAGTGTCCGTGTAAGGCATTTCCGATCCAACGGAAGTATTGGACATACCAAGGATCATCTAAACCTGCTTCTTTACGTAAACGAGCAAGCTCTGATAAATCAAGTTGAGGTGAGAAGCGACCAGTAAATGGGTCACCAGGCATTAATTTTGCGATTGCGAATATTAGAAGTGTCATCAACAATAGTTGAGGAATCATTAGCAATACACGCTTAAGAATTAGCTTCCACATTATTTAGATTCCTCCTTCTTAACTTCTGTTTGAGCTTCAGCTAAAGCGAACTCGTCAGCATTCATAGCAACCTTATGAGTATCACTTACGTCTTTCAAGAATGGATAAGGACGACCATCAGCACCATAATAGAAACTACGGTTGTTCTGATATTCTTCTTCGATTCGAAGACGATTGGCTTTATTCTCTTCACGATGCGCAACATCGGTTTGAGGAATTGCAGCTAACAGACGCTTTGTATAAATATGTTGAGGATCTTTGAATACGTCATCACGAGTCCCTAATTCAACGAAGCGACCCAAGTGCATGATAGCGATGTTATTGGTCATATGACGAACGACACCTAAATCATGAGAAATGAATAAGAATGAAATACCGAGATTCTTTTGGATTTGTTTCATGAAGTTCAAAACTTGAGCTTGAACAGACAAATCCAAAGCAGAAACTGGTTCGTCGGCCACAATCAACTTGGGATTAGTTGAGATGGCACGAGCAATACCGATACGCTGACGTTGTCCACCAGAGAACTGGAACGGATATTGATACATCGTGCGTTGTGGAAGGCCAACAATATCTAACAATTCAGCAACACGTTTTTCTTCAGCGTTCTTATCAAGCTTTTCAAAATTCTTGATTGGTTCAGAAATGATGTCATAAATTGTTTTACGTGGATTCAAAGAACTCATTGAATCCTGGAAAATCATTTGAACGTCACGGTTGTAATTTAATTTGCGACGAGCGGCTGGGGTTGTAACATCTTCACCTTTATAAATAACCTTCCCTGAGGTTGCTTTTTCAAGACCAACAATTGTAGAACCAATAGTGGTTTTACCAGAACCGGATTCACCGACTAATCCATAAGTCTCACCCTCGTTGATTGAAAAACTAACACCATCAACGGCGTAAACTTTGTCGACAACGCGATTGAAAAATCCACCACGAATTGGGTAATGAATCCTGAGGTCTTCAATTCTAAGTAGTTCACCCATTATTTCTTGACCCCTTTCTTTTCGTCTGGAAACTTGAATGTCTTCCAGGCAGTTCCACGAACGAAATGGCCTGGTTTTGCTTCAACTAATTCATCAGGAATTGTTTCTTCAGCTTCTTTTTGCATCCAAGGCACACGGCGTAAGAACAAATCTTTAGTGTGATCCATGGCTGCAAGAGAAGGCACAGTTCCTGGAATGACATATAAATCATCCCCGATAGTATCTTCAGATGGATTGGCACGAAGCAATGAACGTGTATACGGATGCAATGGATTAGTAAATACGTCTTCTACGGAACCGTTTTCAACGATTTGTCCAGCATACATAACGGCTACTGAATCAGCCATTTCAGCCACGACACCTAAATCGTGCGTAATCAACAAAACACCAGCATTTTTCTTTTCTTGAATGTCTTTAATCAAGTCAAGAATTTGCGATTGAATAGTCACATCCAAAGCAGTTGTTGGCTCATCGGCAATAATCAAATCTGGTTCGTTTGCAATTGCCATGGCAATCATCACACGTTGACGCATTCCACCAGATAGTTCGTGTGGGAATTGTTGAGCCACACGTTCTGGTTTAGTGATTCCAACTTCTTTTAATAATTGGATAGTGCGATCATTCCATTGATCTTTAGGATAAACATCGTGAACAGACATTGCTTCAATAATCTGATCACCAATCTTCATCAACGGATTCAATGCGGAAAGTGGGTCCTGGAAAATCATCCCAGCCTTTACACCACGGAGTTCTTGCATTTCTTTTTCAGAAGCATCAACGATTTGGTGGCCATCTAAAACAATGGAACCAGTCACGCGAGCTTGGGTGTTTGAGTGGAGTCCCATAACTGCAGTTGCGAAAGTGGATTTACCTGAACCAGATTCACCAACTAAAGCCAAGACTTCACCGGGTTTTACCGACAAATCTACTTTGTCGATTGCTGTTAGCCATTCGCCGTCAATACGAAATTGTACCGACACATCTTGGGCGTCGAGCAAGTTTTTACCTATAATCATCTCTTAACCTTTCTCTAAATAGTTAAAGTTATTATCACTTGTCTAGTTAAAAAAAACAAGGCTTATAACTC
Source organism: Lactobacillaceae bacterium (assembly GCA_031261865.1). Lineage (GTDB taxonomy): Bacteria > Bacillota > Bacilli > Lactobacillales > Lactobacillaceae > Oenococcus. The sequence continues at coordinate 10,204 of JAISIV010000024.1, forward strand.
TAAACTAACTTTTAGAGCCTTATTGACCTTGTTTAATATTTTTACACTGACTTCATCAATCTTATTTTCGAGCCGTTTTTTATCAACTGTGCGCACCTGTTCGAGCATAATCAGGGAATCTTTAGCGATTTTAGTGTCAGTGGCTTTCAAAAAAACGTGAGTCGGTAATTTTGCCTTTGTAGCGCTCGTTGTAATGGCCGCGATAATCACAGTTGGTGAATTTGCATTACCTTTATCGTTTTGAATGATAAGAACCGGCCTCTCGCCACCTTGCTCTGAGCCGACTTTTGGGTCCAAATTGGCATAGAAAATATCGCCGCGTTTAATTATTTGATTTTTTTTCATCCTAATTAATCCCCTAGATAAATTCTTTTAATACGTGGTGACAATCCGGTTAACACTTCATAGCCAATGGTCTGATTTTCGGTAGCACGTTGTTCTAAACCGTGAATATTGTCGACTAAAATAACTTCCTGATTCAATTCAATACTTTGATCTACTTTAATTAAGGTGTAATCCATGGTTACGCGGCCAATAATTGGGTAACTCTTACCATCGATATAAACATTGGCATTTTGTTCACTGCGACGCCATCCATCGGCATAACCAATTGGAATGGTGGCGACCGTGATATCCGCGCTAGCCGTGTAAGTAGCTCCGTAACTAATCGATTGACCTTTTTTTAGTTGACGAATGTCACTTATTTGGGTCGTTAATTTAAGAGCTGGTTTCAAATTTAATCCAGATGGCATTTCTAATAGGTTATCTGATGGATTGAAACCGTATAAAAGATAGCCAAGTCGAATGGTTCGTAAGGAAATGTCAGCATCACGATGCCAAATTGATGCTGGTGAATTAGCCAGCGTTTTAAGTTCATCAGGAATTTCCAATTCATCAGTAAGATCGTGCCAAGTGTCCACTTGCTGATTAAAATAAGTAGAATCCGACGAATCAGCGGTTGCGAAATGAGTATAAATTCCAGATAACCCAAGTTTGGGATTTTGTTCGATAATCTCTACGGCTTTATTTAAATCGACCTTATTTTGAAAACCGATACGACCCATCCCAGTATCCACAGCTAGTTGAATTTTAAGGGTGTGTGACAATTCCGGTAAATTTTCCAGCCACTCTAAATGGCCAACGGTGATTTCAAAATCGTTTTCGGTGAATTGATTTAAGTAAGAATAATCATGAGCACCAAAAATCCAAATCGGAGTGTCGATACCCGCATTTCTCAACTCATAAGCTTCGTCTAAATTACTGACGGCGATTTTATAAAGTAGTTTTTCTGTTTCAAGTGCCTGGGCTACCTGAATCGAACCAACCCCGTAGGCATCAGCTTTTAGAACGGCGATTAAATTTTTAGCACCAGTCCAATTTAAGATTTCTCTGGCATTATGTACGACAGCCTTTAAATCGACTGTCATTTGCGTAGGTCTATTAATAGCTTCACGCATTTGTATTCTCCACTGTCACGTTTGCAAGGACGAATCCATTGCTGTGCGATAAGGCAACTAAATAATTATTAGCTCCAGCGATTACAGAATCCCCAGTAACCGATAATCTTGGTCGTCCTTCTTCATCATTTAAAATTTCTATTTCCTGCCAATGAGCATGTTCGCCTATTCCATATCCTGTGGCCTTGGCATAAGCCTCTTTAGCAGAAAAACGACCTGCAATATATTGAATGCGGTGAATTCCATGCCGATGAGCAAGTTGTTCTTGTTCTTTAGGAGTGAGAATTCTTTCTACAAATGATGGTTTTGAATCCACCAATCGTTGAATTGCATCAATAGATTGTAAGTCGTTTCCGAGTCCAATAATCATATATAGATTTTATACGATTTTAAAATCACGCTTTTTAGTTTCGGCCTTCTTAACATTAGTTGGCTTTGGCTTGCGTGTTTGATACTTGCGATCAGCTGGTTGACGTGAACCGCGATCAAAACGGGAATCTAGTTGGTCATTACCACGTCCGCCACGTGAGTTTCCACCACGTGAACGGCCACGATCACCACCACGTGAACCATTACGGTCGCCACCACGAGATCCACCACGAGATCCACCACCAAAGTTTCCACCTTGACGGTCATTTTTATGACGAGGAAGTGGCTTTTCTTCAGCAATTTGAACAGTGCGAGTTGCTTCATCATCGCGAGCGAGGATTGTAAGCAATGCGGCTGCAAGCATTTTGCCATCAAACATGTTTGATAATTCTTCGGCGTCTTTTAAGATTCCAGATTCTTCTAAGTTAATCTTGCTCAAAACTTCTTGGGCGGCAACTTGAGAATTGTGCAAACGAGCCATATGTGCCTCTTCAGCGGTAGCTGGTTCAAGAGGGGTCATGCGCTTTTTAGTAAGCTTTTCGATTTCACGAAGGTAGCCGATTTCGTTTCTCGAAACAAAAGTTACAGAAACTCCATTTTTACCGGCACGTCCAGTACGTCCAATACGGTGAACGTAGCTTTCAGGATCTTGAGGAATATCGTAGTTGTAAACGTGAGTTACACCAGAAATGTCCAAACCACGAGCAGCAACATCAGTAGCCACAAGGATTTGCAAATCACCAGACTTAAAATTCTTCAAAGTACGAGTACGAGCGTGTTGATCTAAGTCCCCGTGAATTCCGGCAGCTTTATAACCACGCATTTCAAGACCACGAGTTAATTCATCAACACGGCGCTTAGTACGCCCGAACACGATTGCTAATTCAGGTTGTTGAACATCTAAAAGACGAGTCATGTTGTCGAACTTTTCAAATTCGCGTGAGTTAACAACGTATTGTTCAACCAAGTCTGTAGTCAATTCTTTAGCGGCAACTTGAATGTGTTCTGGGTTTGTCATGAACTTTACACCGATGTTTTTGATTGCATCGGGCATCGTTGCTGAGAACAAAAGAGTTTGGCGCTTTTCAGGGGTGCGAGAAATGATTGATTCAATATCGGGCAAGAATCCCATGTTAAGCATTTCATCGGCTTCATCCAAAACAAGAGTTTTGACATGCGACAAATCAACAGCACCACGGTTAATCAGATCTAGTAAGCGACCAGGCGTTCCAACTAAGATATGTGGAGTGTTTTCTAGGTAGCGAATTTGGCGGCTAATTGGTGAACCACCAAAGACTACTTGAGCACGGACATGTTGTCCTTTTCCAAGCTTTACTAACTCATCATGAGTTTGCATAGCCAATTCACGAGTTGGCGAAACAATTAATGCTTGGATACTTGAATCTGTAGTATCAATGTTTTGCAAGATTGGAAGACCAAAAGCCGCCGTTTTACCAGTTCCAGTTTGAGCTTGACCGATAACGTCTTTTCCTTGCAAAGTTAGAGGAATAGTTAATTCCTGAATAGGGGTTGCTTCAACATAACCATGTGTTTCAATGGCAGCTAAAAGCTCAGGACTAAGTCCTAATTCGTTAAATTTCAAATGTTTTCTCCTAGGGTATGAGTGGTATGTCTGGCTTCCGCCAAGTAAGAACTATTGGTAAACGTAGTATAGCGACAAATTCCGCTGGGTCCTTACCCCCTTTTTGGGTAAATGACAATACACTACTAGTCTATCAGGTTTGCTAGTACCTTTTCCAAGTGAATTCCGTGGCTACCTTTTAAAAGCATCAAATCATTTGGTTCAACGGCGTTTTCTAAATCGGCTGATAATTTTTGCAACTCAGCTTTTTGATAGGTGTGAACATTTTTAGTTAACTGGCTTGAGATTTGCGGAAAAATGCTGCCGATAAGATAAACTTCATCGATATTAGAATTATTAATCGGTTCAATCAAACGTTGGTGCTGCTCGATAGACAATTCGCCTAACTCCAGCATGTCGCCCAAGACTAAATACCTTTTACCATCAGTTTGGAAGTCATTAAGAATTTTTACCGCTTCAACTGCAGCCGTCGGATTAGAATTGTAGACATCACTAATGATTTTTTGACCGTTAGAACCTTCAAGGATTGTTAAGCGGTTTTGGGTAAGTAAAAGTTGATCGAGACCAGTTTGAATTTCTTCTTCAGATAAATTGAATATGTCTCCTACTGCGATTGCTGAAGCCGCATTTAGTGCGTTGAAACGGCCAAGCATGTGGACGTGAAATTGAGAATCATTAACCTTGAAGAAAAGTCCATTGGATTGAGGATTTATGTCAGTAACTTCAAAACTGTTATCTGGATTTTGGCCAAAGGTAAAAATTGAACCTGAAAAAAAGCCTGCACGTTCTAGTAACAATGGCTCATCCCCGTTAATTAAAAAAATACCGTGTTCGTCCATGCCGTCTACGATTTCCATTTTGGCGTCAGCAATCTTGTCACGGGTTTTGAAAAATTCAATATGAGCTTCACCAATCATTGTAAGAATTGCGATATCCGGATTAATTAAATTGCTTAAATCATGTAACTGCCCAGGTCGGTCCATTCCAATTTCAAGGACGATAATTTGAGTATCCTCTGGCATTTCGAGAATCGTTTTCGGTACACCTAATTCGTTATTAAAACTACCAATAGTGTGGTGAATTAAATATTGGCTACCAAGAACAGCACTGACTAAATCTTTAGTAGTTGTCTTTCCATTTGAACCACTAATTGCAACTCTAGTAGGGTCAACTTGATTTAAGTAGTCTTTGGCTAAGTCCCAAAAAGCTCGTTGAGTGTCTTTAACTATAATTTGTGGAATGTCTACATCCACTTGGCGCTCAACAAAACTCACAATCGCTCCGTTATCGGCGGCCGCTTGGATAAAGTCGTGCCCGTCTCGTTCAGCTTTGATAGGTACAAAAATAGCCCCAGCATTAATGTTGCGGCTATCAAAGTCTATTGAGGTTACTAAAAGGTCAGATTGACCTATGAGTTTACCATTTGTAATTTCAGCGATTTTGTTTAAAGAATATTGCATTATTCAGCTTTCCAATCTTTAAGTTGAACGGCATCAGCATATCCGTCTGAAACTTTTTTAGAAACATCTTGCCAGTTATCTTTAACTTCAACTAACTTAGCGCGAACAATCAAACGTTCCGCTCCTGTAGCATCACATGTGATCAAAGTTAATTCATCTTTATAACCTTTGGAGTGATCATTTTCGTCGACCCAGTGATTTTGAGCAACGTCGATTCGGTGTTCGTCGACAAACCAAACTTTTGTTATTTTGTAGACATAGGTCTTATTAAAGTCAGTCAAGTAAGCTTTTTGACCTTTTTTTGCGTGGTAGTAAAGAGGTCCGAATAAAGCGTCGCGAGACACTGTGTGGTGGGAAGCCAATGGATAATTATTTTTGCCCATTGTTTGATCGGGGTACATAGTTCCGGCTGCAAGTAGTAAAGTAAGATTATCAACACCTGGAGCTACAGCAATATTCATTTTAATTGCTGGAATCGTTAGTGCTCCAATAACGTTTAGTTCCTTAGTGTTATTTCGAGCATTGAGGATGCTTTGCCAATTTGCTGATTCAACGGCTTCCCAATCGTAGCTAGCCTTGCTAGTATTTTTCTTCAATTGGTCAGTTTGAATTTGTTTTTGGGTACGTTCAATCTTAACTGAATTCAATAACCAACCTTCGATTTGAGAATGGAAAATCATTGCCGCTGACAACAACAATAATATCGCCACAAATATGTAGAAAAAGACGTCTTTTATTCTTTTTTTCTTATTTGGTTGTTCGGTATTTTTAGACATACACTTTGATTATATAGGGTTAGTTGATTTTGTGAAAGGGGTTACAAAAAGTAAGTAAAAAATGAAAAATAGTTTAAAAAAATATCCAAATTGGAAAAGAAACTTATACATTCTCTGGTTCGGAACATTCTTCGTTGGAGTCGCCAGTTCTGAAGTAACGCCTTTTCTCAGTTTGTATACCGAGGAATTGGGTCACTTTTCCAATGCTCAAGTTAATTTATATGCCGGAATTGCTTTTTCTGCCACCTTTTTGATGACAGCTATCGTGTCTCCAATTTGGGGAAAATTAGCTGATCGAGTTGGTAGAAAACCGATGCTTTTACGTGCGGCTTTTGGAATGGCTGTGATTCAAGCATTGACGGCGTTTGTCACCCAAGTATGGCAACTCATATTATTGCGATTGTTGATGGGATTGTTCAACGGGTATATCGGAAATGCCAATGCTTTAGTCGCTAAAGATACTCCTCAACAAGAATCTGGAAAAGCACTTGGATTTATTACGACCGGTTTCACTTCAGGAGCTTTATTAGGTCCATT
>JAISIV010000065.1 GCA_031261865.1 Lactobacillaceae bacterium
ACTAATCAAAACGTTAGGCGTTCCTGAGCCAGTTCCACCAATGATAAGAGGAGTACGAGCTGAATCGATAAGAATAGAGTCGGCCTCATCGATAATGGCGTAATTCAAACCGCGAAGCATACGATCTTCGGGACGTTGAACCATGTTGTCACGCAAATAATCGAACCCTACAGCAGCATTAGTGGTGTAAGTAATATCGGCAGCGTAGGCGGCTTTCTTTTCTTCGGGTTCACCTTCAGCTTTGTTAACACCAACAGTCAATCCAAGCCAGTTATAAACTTGTCCCATTTCTTCGGCATCACGTTCCGAAAGGTATTCGTTAACAGTGATAACGTGGACGCCTTCGTGAGTTAAGCCATTCAGATAAACTGCCATGGTAGCAGTAAGAGTTTTACCTTCACCGGTACGCATCTGGGCGATGTTTCCACCGTGCAAGATGGCTGATCCCATAATTTGAACACGGAATGGGAAAAGACCTAAAACACGTTTGTCGGCTTCGCGGGCTACAGCAAATGCTTCAGGCAAGATTGAATCTAAACTTTCACCTTTTTTATAACGAGCAGTAAATTCTGCCGTCTTTGCTTTAAGTTGGTCATCAGTTAAAGCGGCCATTTGGTCGGCATAAGCTTCAACTTGATCAGCGATTTGCTCATAATGACGTAATTGACGTTTAGGATTTTCGACTAATTTTTTTATTGGGTTTGCCAATTTTTTTCCTCCAAAAAATATAACTGAATATATTTTCAATCTCCCTTATTATATCAAGGCTACCTAGCCAGTGTTAGCGATTGGACTTGGAGAGCGCCGTTTTGATAAAGAGCAGAAGATGCCTGGTGCAAAGTAGTTCCACTAGTATAAACGTCATCTAGTAAAAGAATTTTTTTATCTTGGACCAGTGCCATAACTTCAAAATCAATAACCTGTTTTCTCCTTTGTGCGTGCGACAATCCGGACATTTGAATACCTTTATTGATTTTTAGAATTTGGTCTTGTGTGCCAAAAATTCCTTCAACTTGATTAAACTTTCTTTTTACAAGCCCTTCTGAAGTCAGTGGAATCGTAGCGACTATATCGAAACGTTGTTTTATATGTTTTAGTTCCTGTTTAGCAAGATGATTAAATTCATGTCTCAATCGATAATCACCCATATATTTATAACGATGCATGAAAGAGCTAAAGTTGGCATCGTACTTAAATATAGATTGATTTTTCAATGGTTTATCCGTTTTATTCCACTCTAAACAATCATTACAAATATCTTTATTTTTTTGTTGTCGATAACATTGCGGGCAATGATTACGATCAATTTTTTTAAACTTAGGAAGACAATTCTGACAAATGGCGGATTGTCTCAACATAAAAATAAAGCCAAAAATATCTTGGTTGTTATCCAAATCAGTTCCACAGATTACACAATTATTCATACATTTCTTTGGCCTTCTTATTCATAAAATTAATTTGTTTAATAGCCTGGACAACTTGCCTATTTTTCACCTCTAAAATTGCCAGAACTAATCCATAAGGCCGATCCAAACTTCTACCGACACGTCCGGCAATTTGTATCAGCGCATTCTTGTTGAAATTAATATGGTCAGCTCCAAAAATAATTACGTCAATTCCCGGTAACGTCACTCCTCTTTCTAAAATGGTTGTCGTTATTAAGAAATCGATTTTGCCTTCACGCATCAAGATTACTTTCTCTTTTCTTTTTTCATCACCTGACCAAACAGTTTCACCTCGCATTTTAAACTCGGAGTGAATTTGTTTTAAGAGAGGTTCCAGCATGTCCACTGTCGGTACGAACAACAAAAATCTTTGGTGATCTTTTTCGAGTTTTTCGATTTCGCGTTTCAGACGCCCGTGAAGTTTCTTTTTGTCTTTTTGTGTTTGCCAGTCAGATTGATATGCCACTTTAATTTGAGGCAATAATCGCGTATGAAAACGACGGGCTAAAAAGGATGTGTTCAACTTTTTAGCTTTATAGAGTTTGAGCAGTTTTTCAGTGGGAGTAGCCGACAAATAAACTAAATTCCCGTTGAGCTTTAGCGCTCTCTGGACTGCGAATTCAAGTTGCTCACTGCTAACAAATGGAAACGAATCAACTTCGTCGATAATGATTAAATCAAAGCCGTCTTGAAATTTCATTAGTTGATGGGTTGTCATTACGGTTATTTGAGCTCTAAAATATTCTACTTCAACCCCGCCGTACATCGTTAACACTTGAATACCGGCAAAGGCGGCTTTAATTCGAGGAGACAATTCTAAGACAACATCAATTCTAGGAGCAGCTAGAGCGATCCTTTTACCAGCTTTGATAACTGCTTCAATGACCGGAAAGAGAGTTTCAGTTTTACCGGCTCCAGTTACTGCCCACAAAAGATGATCTTTATTTTGAGAAATCGAATCAATTATTTCTAAAGAGGCTTGGCGCTGTTGCTTTGTTAATTGTCCATCCCATGTAACTTGCGGATTATCTGACTTAGGAAAGCCACGGTCCTGATTTATTTGAAAAAACTTATCAGACGTCACTCGGCCAAATTCAATACAATTTGGACAATACTTTAGGTTATTATTTATAGTTTCTAGCCGATTGTTCCCGCAAAAATAACAACGATTATGTTGAATAGCAGGAGTCTGGGTCGCTTCATTTGTTAAAACAAGTCGACCCTGTAGATCGGCGTTTACATCGGTAGATTGATAATGCGGCTCCGTAATTTTATCCATCAATTATTTATACGTAAAACAAGGAGCTAAACGACATTTTAGCGACTATGTTTTATAGATACACTTTGTATATATAGAACTTACAAGCACGAACGACAGTTTGTCGAGAATAGATTTGAATATTTTTAGGTATACGTAAAAAGTGTCGATGATGACACTTTTTTATAACTTAGTAATGTCCATAAGCAGACAAGATTTGAACGATTTTTTCTTCAACATCCACCTTGTATACCACTCGATGTTGATGATTAATTCTACGAGAATATTTACCTGTACCAGGTGGAGTCAGTCTTTCAAAATATTGATTTGGTTCAAAGGGATTTAATTGAAGTTGATTACGTACTTTTTCAAATTGTGAAATTAATTTTGCGTTTTTGATTTTTTTCAAATCGGACTTAGCGGAGTTTTTAATTTCAATTCGATACATTAAATATCGTCCCAATTAATATCGTCAATATTTATCCAACCACTAGAATCTTTTTCTCTTTGAAGAGCATCCTGTAACTGGCCGTTCTGAATTAGCGCAAAAGTTTCCAACATGGATTGATAGTCTTGTTTGCTCATGATGACCGCGTCTTTTTCAGCCGAGGAGCTATTAATCAACACTGGTTCATGCTCATTATTTACTTGTTTGAGAATTCCAAAAAAATTTTCTCTGGCCTTTGATGGTGAGTATACATTTTGCATAATTGGCTCCTTTCATAGAATTGTACAACTTTTAAGTACGTAATTTTGAGGAATCACCTCAATTATTTATACGAAAAACAAGGAGCTAAGCGACAGTTTATGGAGAACATATTTGGGTAACTTTGGGTATACGAAGAAAGATGACATTTGAAGAGAAATAAAAATCCCACCAGATAAATCTGATGGGATTAATTTTGCGGGCGGTGAGAGTCGAACTCACACGGGATTTAACTCCCACAGGATCCTTAATCCTGCGCGTCTGCCAATTCCGCCACGTCCGCAGTGATTATGCGCCGGGCAAGAACTTTCAGACTAAATTCGCTTCGCTCATTAAGTCTTCAATGTCCGCCACGTCCGCTTATTTGACAACTCAATAATCATACCAAACAGTGACAGTAAAATTCAACCCTTTTTGTCCAAATATTTTAAAAAATAGTTCACATAAGCGTATTAAAATAGAACTAAGAAATAGGAGGAAACACATATGATTGAATACAAAATCCGTGGTGAAAATATGGATACCACAGATGCAATCGAAGATTACATTAAGGACAAACTAGATAAATTAGAAATCTACATTGATAGCAAAACAAATCCAGTTGCTCATGTAAATATTCGTAAGTATTCTGAAAAAACCTTCAAAGTAGAAGTTACGCTTCCACTTCCAAACGTAACTCTCCGTGCAGAGGAAACAAATCCAGATTTCTATTACGCAGTTGACTTAGTTTCAGATAAGTTAGCACGTCAAATTAGAAAATATAAAACGCGTGTTAATCGTAAGTCTCGCGAAAAAGGATTTAAGAATATCGACTTTGCTGAAGCTGTAACTCCTGAAGTTGAAGCTGATGATAAGCCAGTAGAAGTAATCCGTCGCAAGACTCTTTCACTTAAACCAATGGATATCGAAGAAGCAATTCTTCAAATGGAATTGTTGCAACACGACTTCTTCTTGTTCCGCAATCAAGATACGCAAGAACTTGATATCGTTTATCGACGAGACGACGGAAAGTACGGATTGATTGAATCTGCAACTATTGAAAATAGTAAATAACTAAAATAACCTCCGAAAACGGAGGTTATTTTTTATACGTGATATTCAGAAATTAATCTTAGAGTAGCTCCATCGAATCCACAACGCATTTTTTTAACATCAATCCTCCGGTTACGAGAATATTGGTGATGTTCTGGAGCGGTACATACATAAACATAAAAACTTCTCTGTTTTCGATGTAATGGTGAATGCAATGGTGCTTCTAAATTTTTTAGCATCGTTCTAAAATCCGGATCATCTTCTCGATGTAGCCCTTTAATAAAGTAAAGATGATAGTGCGACAATTCATGAAGAATAACGCCCTCCAAATCCGCATCTTCTAATTTTGGGTTGATTTCCATATAGATTTTAGAATCAATTACTTTTCGACCAATTCTAGGAAAAACCACTCTGCCACCGGTTGTTCGAAGGCGAGAATTAAATCGGACAGTATGTGAAAACGGTTTTTCAAAACGGGATAAAGAAAGGCGCCTTACGAGCGCCTCTAATTCTTGATTCGATATTTGCATTAGTGAACGTGTTGAGTTCCAATCATCTTAGAAAAAGTTACTTGGAACCTAGTAATCATTTCGGATTGAATTTCATCTGATTGGTTAAATTGTTCTAAATTGACTTCTTTTTGTGTTGGGTTTAAAGAATCCAACATCATTTGGGTACCTTCAACATAATGCTTGAAATATTTCACTAAATTAGTGTTCATTCCGATTAATTTAACTGGAACTGGTAATTTTTGAATATCAACTTCCATTTGCTTATATTTGTCGACAGCATCGGCAAATTCAGCATAAATATCTTTATATTCGGCGTCAGATAGATCAGCTAATGTATTATTTTTTAAGTGTTCACTCAATTTTTCGTAGTAATCAGAAACGCCTTCATTGGTGTCTCCAATTCTTTCCAAAATATCTTGCAAACCCATGAAATATTGTTGTGGAGAAACGGGTTTCATTATTTTTTGCTAAATACCTTTCTTTGAATTAACTTTACAATTTCAACGAAAACAATGATTGAAAAGGCTGCGATTCCAACAACTAACCATTGATGAGTATCCAAGTGAGCAACGTGGAATACGCCGTTCAAACCTGGAATCAAAACAACAGCCATCATTGAGAGCAAACTTCCAAGAATCGCCCAGTTAAACCACTTATTAGAGAATGGCTTAATTGTAAACAATGATCCATATACTGACTTAACGTTAAAGGCGTTGAACAATTGCATCAAGCCCAGAGTCATGAAAGCCATAGTTAGAGCGTCAGCATGCATTTGAGTGTCCCCAGAATGTTCAGGGAATTTCAAAGCATATAAGTAAGTTGCAAGAACAATCACTCCTTGAAGCATTCCTTGCCAAATAATTGCTGCCCCTACACCACCACTTAAGAAGCTTGAGTCTTTAGCACGTGGAGCGCGTTTCATAATTCCTGGTTCTGCTTTTTCCAATCCAAGTGCGATGGCTGGGAAAGTATCAGTTACCAGGTTAATCCACAAAATCATAATTGGGGCAAATAATTCCCAACCGAGCATGGTCATTACGAACAAAGTAAATACTTCGGCGAAGTTTGAAGAAAGCAAATATTGCAAAGCCTTTTGAATGTTAGCAAAGACTGTACGTCCTTCCTCTACGGCATTAACAATTGTCGCAAAGTTATCATCGGCAAGGACCATATCTGAAGCTCCCTTAGAAACTTCAGTACCGGTAATACCCATAGCAATACCGATATCAGCGGTCTTCAAAGCAGGAGCATCGTTGACACCGTCACCAGTCATGGCAACGATTTTGCCCTTCTTTTGCCAAGCATTAACGATACGGACTTTGTGTTCAGGTGATACACGAGCGTAAACAGAATAAAGTTCAACTTTAGATGCGAATTCTTCATCCGACATCTTCTCTAAATCTCCACCAATAATAACTGCTTCATCCCCTTGATTATCGTCAAGAATACCCAAACGACGAGCAATGGCAGCCGCAGTGTCACGATGGTCACCAGTAATCATCAAAGGACGAATACCAGCTTCTTTGGCTTCTTTAACGGCTTCAGCAACTTCAGGACGTTCTGGGTCGATCATAGCGACGAATCCAGCGAAAACTAAATCCTTTTCAACTGCATCAGAAGTCATCTTGCTTGGAACCGTTTTTGAAGTTTTATAAGCAAATGCCAACACACGGAGAGCTTGCTTTGCTAAATCACCATTAATTTTAAGAAGCGTCTTACGATCATCATCTGTAAACGCACGTGTTTTACCGTTAACTTCGATTTTCGAAACGCGTTCGATCAATTGATCAGGGGCACCCTTAACAGTGATTAAGTAACCGGCACCATCTTTGTTGACAGTCGTCATCAACTTACGATCTGAATCGAAAGGAATTTCTGCAACACGGGGTTTAGTGTCAAACAATTTAATCAAATCTTGGTCTTGAACTTGGTTGAAACTAA
>JAISIV010000078.1 GCA_031261865.1 Lactobacillaceae bacterium
TTGAACATCTCAATGATATAAAAGAAGGTATTTTTTGACTAAAAGTCTTGTTACCCGCCCGCATAGCAGGCGGTTTTTTGTATCAACAAGTTGATACAGTCTTAAGACTTAATAAAAAAATAGCCCTGAAGAAATTCAGGGCTATTTAGTTTGGCATGTATGAATAACGTTTCATACGAACGTCTGTTGTTACCAACAAAGTCAGTGTGGTTCATAGTCAACCAGGTTAGGTGTTCCACAACAACCAAACCACAAACGAGAATGCGTCTCTTAGGATTTAACCTTAGTTTGCCACTTTAAGAACACGCCGAAGCTAATGTTCTCTCGACTCATCGCATAGAAATAGTCTACCATAATAATATGATTAAAGTCTCGAATATCACTGTTTATCCTGTTGGAATTATCGCCAATCCCGAAATTAAAAATTACGATGATATGTATATTGCCAACATTGATTTGTCACAAAGAAAACAATTGGCATCAGAAGTTGCCTACAACTATGATCTAGGTGAAATTTATCAAAACTCTTCATCCACTTCGACGAGTGCTCTAAATTTTCAGACGGTTAAAGGAGAACAAGTATTTCAAATTAAAGCTAAAACGGATGAGGACTAATCTTCATCCGTTTTTTATTGGTTTTGCTCGTTCAAGGAATCATCTTCGAACCGTAACTTTATTAAATCTTTTATTTCTCCGATTCTAACTTTTCTTTCATTATTAAATTCTTCAAGGGAGCCAAGTTGTTCAATTTTCATTTTGGACTTGGAGATATTTTCTGATTCAAATATTAAGAGAACCTGTGGTTCAATTTCACTTTCCGGACGGATTAATTTTTTATATTCATTCACATACCGTAGCGGCAAAACCATAGGTGCTACTTCTAAACTGATTGTTTGTCCAACATTTTCAACGCCGCCCGCAACTAATAAACGAGAAACATTAATTCGATCCGTCGATAATCCTTCGACTAGATCCAATACTTGCTCAGGTTGGTATTTGTTCGCTGTAATCGATTCAACAGGGTAATTCTGTTCGATAATTGATTCAATTACTTGCTGGCCTTTAAAATTACTCATAAGCCTAGATTATCAAAGGTTAGAATTAAAGTTATGAAAAATAATCAAAACACAGAAAATTCCACTAGTTTTTGGTGGTCAATGGTTTCTCTAGGGATGTTTACCTTCATGAGCACTCTTGATGGCTCGATTGTAAACATCGCACTTCCCGTTCTTTCTAAGCAGCTAGACATTCCTATGAATGAGGCTACCTGGACTGTTTCAATTTATTTAATCGGAATTTCTGGCCTCCTTACCTTTTTTGGAAACTTAGGTGACCAAATTGGAAAAATCAAAGTCTTCCGTTGGGGAACAGTAATTTTTACAATCGGTTCTCTACTCGCCGGTATCAATCAAGGGCTTTATTTCCTTCTAGCTGCACGTTTTGTACAAGCTGTAGGTGCTGCGATGACCATGAGTAATTCTTTTGGCATCACAACTGCACTCGCTCCTGAACACATGCGCGCTCGCGCTATGGCTTTTATTTCAGCTTTCGTTTCACTTGGTTCTATTACGGGTCCTTCTCTAGGAGGAATCATTTTACAGAACTTCTCTTGGTCTTACATCTTTTGGATTAACGTTCCGCTCGGCATCATCGCAATCGTCATCGGAAAATTTTGCTTTCCTAAATCAGCTACCCGTGATGAAAAATTGGTAATCGACTGGATTGGCGCAATCACATTATTCGTCTTCGTTGTCGCCGTTTTCGTTGGTCTGAACATTGCCCAAGTTTCTGGTTTTTCAAATGTTTGGACAATTCTATTCATCGTTGGAGGAATTGCTTCGTTTGTCGGTTTTATCTATCAAGAATTGCACACTCCAAAACCTCTATTGAATCTTTCGATATTCAAGTCAAAACTTTTCTCAATTAGTGTCGTAGCGGCCACTCTGGTATTCACTACAACCGCATTCATCAACACTCTACTTCCTTTTTATTTAGAGGATCTAAGAGCTATCCCTGCTGGATCTGCTGGTCTATACATGTTGTTCTGGCCGATCGCAATGCTATTGTTCGCTCCTGTTTCTGGTGTTGTAGCCGACAAATTCGACCGTGAAAATGTCACGTTATTCGGTTTGACAATGATTATGATTTCATTGTTTACGTGGATTTTCGTTGATGCACATACCCCGATGTATTTTGTTGCCGCTCTGTTGGCTTTTTCTGGAGCAGGTATGGCATTCTTCCAAACTCCAAATAATGCATTAATAATGTCCAACGCTCCTAAAAAGCTACTCGGAGTGGCAGGGTCGGTTAATGCTTTGGCGCGTAATCTAGGTATCATTATCGGAACCACTTTAGTCACTTCGGTTTTGTATGTTGCGATGAGTAACTACATTGGTTATCACATTACTAGTTATCCAAAAAATAACCCATCGATTTTCGTGGATGGAATGCATGTTTCATTCATCGTTGCCGGCGTAATCGTAGTTATCACGTTCGGTCTTACTCTATATCGAGTAATCATGCGAATAAAAGCAAATAACAAATAACGAAAAACCCTCTGAATTTTAAGAAATCAGAGGGTTTTTAAAAACACACTTTATTTATTTTCTTCGAGTTTTTCAATATGCTCGGATAATCTAAAACCTCCCCACTTTTTCATACCTGGATCTTGGTAATTGGCAAAAAATTCTTCTACGATTTGATCAAATTCTTTGTCATCAATCTTTTTTTGCATTGTGTCCTCCTACCAAACTAGAACGGTACAGAGCAGTGCCGCCCTCTAATTTACTTGAGGCTTTAAATACTGCTTTAAAGCCAAATTTATCTTGAAGTTTTTCGACAATTTCTTCTTGTTTAGATTTATTTTCAGGTTTTGATTCAAGATCGAAAAGACCAGTTTGTTCGTATTCATCATCTTGAAGTCCTCCAAAACCAACACTGACATATCGCACCGGCGAACCATCCCAGCTTTGGTCAAACAAAGTTATAAGTTCTTGGTTCAATTTATTTTTATCACTGGTGTGGAAAGGCATTTTATGGCGCTTTGAAAAACCTCTTTTTTTAGAGTTTAGAGCAAATCCGACCCCTAAACTAACAAGATTCACTTGCTTACCTTGTTCATGAACCCTTTTAATAACATGATCAGTTATTTCCGAAATAATTAGATGTATTTCTTCTTTCTTGATATAGTCCTTCGGCAGAACTTGAGAGTTTCCTAAACCATGTTCTTTTCTTTCAACTCGCTGACTTATTACACCTCGATCAACTCCGTAAGCCAGTGCAAAAAGCGTTTCACCTCTTTGTCCAAAATGCTTTCGTAATTCATATGGGGGAGTATGTGCCAAGTCATATACAGAAAAAATACCGAGCGAATTCAACTTTAGCGCAGTGTTTTTTCCAATCGACCAAACTGATTCTAACTTACCAATTGGCCAAAGTTTCTGAGGTATTTCGTCAAATTTCCATACAGCGATACTATTTGGATGTTTCTTAGCATCAACATCTAAAGCAATTTTAGCCATTGTTAAGGTGGGCGCGATACCTATTTTTGTATCAATGAAAAGTTCGTCTTTGATATCTTTTTGTATTTTGAGAGCGACATCAAAAGGTGAGTCTCCAAACAAGTTCCAGGAATGAGTCATATCCAAAAGAGACTCGTCAATCGAATAAGAATATATGTCGTCAAAACTCGTATATCTGTTGAATATCTCGTTAATCTTCATGTTCTGTTTTATGTAATAATCCATTCGAGGAGTAGCGATAAGAAGCCTTGGATCCTTTGGTAAATCTCGTGCTCGAGAAACATTTGATAGACCAAACATTTCTTTTGCCACTGGAGAAGCAGACATTACGAGCCCGCTGCCATAGTTTTCTCTTTTGCTAACAACTACGAGAGGGGTTGTCTTAGTATCTAGCCCTAAAGAAGCGATTTCTATAGAAGCATAAAAAGACCTCATATCAATGATGAAGTTAATCTGTTCCTTATTTTCATATCGGTAGTCATACATTCAAATAAATTATAACCCGAACATTTGTTCAACCCCTATCCAAATCAAATTGCCAAACACAAAAAACACCCCAATAAACCAACTAGAGTGCATTCCTTATAAAACCACCAATTAACCATATCCATCAATATCCCCTGATATGAACGATATTAATCTACAGATGCTTTGCTG
>JAISIV010000133.1 GCA_031261865.1 Lactobacillaceae bacterium
CGATAGACCCCAGAGGTACTTCTAAATTAGATATTTTGCACGGAAAAATAGCGAAAGATTTAAAACATTTCTTAGACAAAAATGCGCTGCCTGGTGACCATTATAAAGTTTATGCAAAAGGGTTCGAAGATGAGAGGTTCGATCATGAATTCAAGGTTGATGGTCGATATTATCCAAAAAATGTAGATATCACTGTTTTAGATAAAAACGATACAGTTATTGCTGGCTTCGAACTCAAATTTCCTATGTCGTCGTTCAATAAAAACTCGAATAATCAATTCGAGAATCTACTTGGCAATACCGCAAACATTCGTTCCTCAAATCATGGAATGTTATATTACCTGATTTTAATCACGCCGGATGCCGTACCTTTGTTCCAATCCGCTGAATTCCCTGAGAATCGCATTGTTAAAGGCATGGAAAAAATAGGGTTGAAACAATTAAAAAAATATGCAATTTTATCGGAAGATGATTCAGATGTATATTTCCACACTCCAAACAAATCGTTGATATACTTTATAACTCTGCCTAAGTTATCGAACTTAGAACTGGGCAAAACAACTGCCAAGGAATACTCCGAAGCTTATCAGAATGGCGGAATCATTATAAATAATGATTTAAATGATAAATTTAAAGATGGGACTATCCTGAATGATTATGAAAATTTTATTCAAAGAGTCGTTTTCCAAATATTAGGAAAATAACTAAAGCGTCAGCGACATTAAGACATGTGTCAAATTTAAGGAAATCAGCAGTGATTTCCTTTTTGTTTTGCAAAAATCAATTCGCAGTGTCGTCAGCACCAATAAAAACCGTATTAAGAAGTATAAACAATCCCGTAGAAAGGACAATCTTACTTCTTAATACACATAAAAGGTGTATTATTATCGTAAGTCGTTGAATATATGACTTTAAAACCTAAAGAAATAAAGAGATTACTGGAGAAGAATGGTTTTGAATTAATTAATATCAAAGGATCTCACTATAGATACAGACACCCTGATGGACGCTGGACGGAAGTTCCTTTCCACGGGAATAAGGAATTAAATAAGGGCCTTGAGCGAGGCATTTTAAGACAAGCAAAATTGGAGAAGAAATAATGGAAGATTATATTTTTGTTTATCCTGCTATTTTTGAACCAGAGGACGGGACAATTAATGTCTATTTCCCTGATGTTTCTGGTGCTCTAACTTGGGGGCAAAATGAAAAAAAAGCAATCAAATATGGAAAAGAAGCACTTGCTTTAGGTCTTGAACATTATGTGGAACAAGAGGAACCTTTCCCAAATGCGACCCCTTCTCGAGAAGTCAAAATCACCGGTGACCAATATGTACAACTTATAGAAGTTGACCTAACAAAATACATGAAGAAGCATTCTAAGTCTATAAGAAAAGATGTAACTCTCCCTAGTTACATGGCAACTATCGTCAAAGATCATGGTGATAGTTTGTCCGCGATTCTCCAGGAAGCAATTACAAAAAAATACGGTTTATAAATTTATTTGGAATCAGAAATGATTCCTTTTTGTTTCAAAATTTCTAAAAATTAAGTGTCGTTTTCCGGCCAAAAATACGTACCGCTGTGCGGCGGCTCAACTAAGCAACAAGTTGCTAAGTATTCGCCAGCAAGTATTAAGAACCATTTTCTTAATACTATGAAAGGTATGTATAATATGCATATAGGTACGATAAATGCCGAAAAGGTACAAAGAGCTGGAAAAGCTCGCCTTGAAAGCCGGATTTAAACTGGAGAAACACAAAGGCAAAGGAAGCCATAGAAGGTTTAAACATCCTGATGGTCGAACTGTTGAAATTCCCATGCATCCTGGCGAAGCAAAACCAGGTACTGAGAAATCGATTTTAAAACAAATTGGAGGCTTCAATGACTGAAAATAAAAATAACGTTGTAACTTACCCTGTAATCATCAGCGAACATTCCGATTCCGATTACCACGATGGTCGTCCGTATTATATTGTTGAATCACCGAATATTCCGGGCATGCTTACTGATGGCGATACTTTCGACGAAGCCGCTTTCTGGGCAATCGACGCTCTAGCGACAATGCTAGAAGGTGAAGAATATCCAGAAGTTCAAGATCCTAGAAAATGGGAACTTAAGCCAAACGAAAGTATCGTCTATATCACCGTCGATATGGATGCTTGGAGTAAAAATCCTCGCAAATATATGAAAGAACAAAAGAAAAAAACAATCAGAATTACAGCCACTGTCCCTGAATACCTCAGAGATTTAGCCAAAGAACGGGGCATTAATATTTCGCGAGTGCTAACCGAAGCCCTTGAACAAAAACTAGGCGTGAATCGTTAACCCAAGAAAATAACAGGACTAATCTCAACCACCCAAAAACATCCAAAGTGAGTTACTAAACAATTTCAACGCTCAGAAAATTGTGTTCTTTTTGCAAATTCTTTGTAATAAATACTCCGTAATGTAGTTCGAGTATTCATTATGAAAATCAGTTCAAAACATAAAAACCTAATATTAGTTGCTACGCTCGGATTGGCTTTGAGTGTCCAACCCGCCGCAACGATCGCTCATGCCGAAACTGCGCAAGTAGAAACTAAGCAAGTTTCAATTCTCGAAGGCGTACAAAATTTAATTAATACAGCAAAGCAAAAAAACCAAGAAGCCGCACAAGCTGCTCAACAAGAAAAAGAAGAGCAAGCTAAGTTAGCTGCTGCCGGACAATATGCATCTACTTTGCAAGCTTTGAATCAATTACGTGCAAGTTATGGATTACAACCACTTGAATGGGATCAAAGCCTTTCAGATACAGCAGCCTACAGAGCTCAATTAACAAATACCTCAGGTGTTCCAGCTGACCACTTAACCCTGGGAACTGAAGTAATTGCATGGGGATTCGGACTAGGTCAACCCGTTATTACTGAATGGTTTACTGAAGCGGGTGCTATTACCAATGGCGGAACTCCTCACCGCAATTGGGAATTAAGTTCAAAGTTCACCAAAGTTGGATTCGCAATTGTTGGTGGCACAATTGTTGGACGTGCAGCATAAA
>JAISIV010000134.1 GCA_031261865.1 Lactobacillaceae bacterium
CACCACACATAGCGGCAAATTTGTTTTCCTTATGAGCAGAATCAATTACATTTTTAATCAAACGTAGGATCGATGGATTGTAAGGTTGGTATAAGTAACTCACGGCATCATTACCACGATCTGCAGCCATAGTGTATTGCACCAGATCATTTGTACCAATCGAGAAGAAATCAACTTCTTTGGCGAATTGATCAGCCAACATTGCAGCCGCAGGAACCTCAATCATGATTCCTACTTTGATATCATCAGCAACCGCAACACCTTCAGCCTTCAATTCTGCGTAAGTTTCTTCATAAATCTTTTTGGCAGCACGGAATTCTGGAAGAGTAGCAATCATTGGGAACATAATCCACAATTTTCCATAAACCGATGCGCGAATCAAAGCGCGAAGTTGTGTTTTGAAAATGTCAGTTTGTTGAAGTGAAATACGTATGGCACGATATCCTAAGAATGGATTCTCCTCTTGTGGAAGTTTCCAATAAGTCAATTGCTTGTCACCACCGATGTCCATTGTGCGGACAGTAACAACTTTATCCCCCATTTGTTGGAGCACAGTCTTATATGCTTCGAATTGTTCATCTTCAGTTGGGAGATGATCAGAATCCAAGAATAAGAATTCAGTACGATAAAGACCAATTCCTTCAGACCCGTTATCCACGACCGCTGGCATGTCCTTCGGTGAACCAATGTTAGCTCCGACCACGAATTCCTTTCCATCAGCAGAAACGGATTTAGCATCCTTTAATTCGGCTTGTAGACGCTTCTCGTCAAGAAAGGCGTTAAGCTCAGCTTGATATTTATTTACTTCTTCTTCGTTTGGAGCGATAACAACATCACCATCACTACCGTCAACAATTACCATTGTGTCTTCAGTGATTTTTTCAGTGGCTACTTTAGTTCCAACAACTGCGGGAATTTCCAAAGAACGAGCTAAGATAGCAGCGTGAGCAGTACGGCCACCCATGTTAGTGACAATACCTTTAACTAACTTGGGATCCAATTGTGCAGTATCAGAAGGAGTAAGGTCATTTGCAACAACAACAACTTCTTCATCAATCAAGCTAGGAGATGGTAAAAGAACACCAAGCAAATGAGAAGTTACTCGCTTAGCAATATCTTTGATATCAGCGGCACGTTCTTGCATGTAAGCATTATCTTCCATACCAGCAAACATTGCGATATAGGAATCAGAAACGTTTTTAAAAGCAGTCTCGGCGTTAACTGAGTCATCATTTATTTGAGCTTCGACAGCAGCATGTAATTCTGGATCAGACAAAATTTCAATATGAGCATCAAAAACAGCTGCGTTTTCTTCGCCTAATGTTTCTAAAGCTTTTGCTTTGATTTTTTCGAGATCAGCTTTAGATGCATTAACTGCGTCATTATAGCGAGCAACTTCAGCAGTTTTATCCGTTATTTTTCCATCAAGAGGAATCGTCAAATCAGGTTCAACGAGCATATATGCTTTTGCAATTCCAATACCATTAGAGGCGGCAATACCTGTAATTTTTTCAGACATAAAGTTATTATACATTTTTTTGTAAACGCTTACAATACCTCTTACATTTTAAGCGAATCGTTTTTGCAATTTCATGACAATCAAAAAACCAACCCAATTGGGTTGGTTTTAGGAGTTTTATTCTAGTGCATTATTAAATTATTTTGAATTTTCAACGGCAATTGAAGCTTCAAGAACTTTCTTACCGTCCATCATTCCGTATTGCACCATTTCGATTTTTCCAACTGGGATTCTGTCGCCATATTCCTTGTTGTACTTATCAAACAGGTAACTTACCTGTGGTGCAATCATAATTGCAACTGGTTCTAATTCAGCAATCTTTGAGGGACCATCTGAATCAGCAACACCAGTTACGGAATAACCTAAATCGTTTTGATGAGAGTAATCATCCATCTTCTTTGCTAAAAGTGAGATTGACATTCCCGCTGCATCAACTAATAAAATATTTTTGTCAGCCATAATTTTCTCCTTATTTCATATTTAGATTATAAAGCTTAGGCTTCTTTACCTTCTGCCATATCTTCTTCGATTTCGGCAGGAGTTTCACCATCTTCTTGAGCTTTAAGAATCTTGTCGTAACGAGCTGCGAATGGCCAATACAAGAATGTTGTAAGAGCCAATTCGATGAATTGCCATACAGCAAACTTCCAACCACCAACGACTAATCCAGAGAAGATTGCAGGAGTTGTCCAAGGAACTGTAGCACCGTTAAGTGGTGGCAAAATTCCGAATTGGATTAGCAAGTAAGTTGCTGCCCCTGCAAGGAATGGTGTAACAATAAATGGAACGATAAGCAATGGATTAAGAACCACTGGGGTTCCGAAAAGCAATGGTTCATTGATGTTGAACAAAGCAGGTCCAATTTCAAGACGACCAATGATCTTCATTTGTTGCGACTTCGCAAAGAACAACAAATAGAATGTGAGACCGATTGTCAATCCAGTACCAGTAACAGTAATGAACTGATCCATGAATGCTTGAGTAACGATGTGAGCCTTCATTGAAACGCCGTTTACATCAACAGCGTGAGTAAGGGCGCTTGTTGTCAACTTGTGCGCACCGCTGATTGCGGCATTTTCAAGTGCGTTAGCAGTAAGCAAAGGTCCCATGATTCCACCAATAATGGTTGTACCGTGAATACCGAAAGCCCAGAAGAATGTTGGAAGCAATGTGATGATTGCAACTCCAGTCCATCCATCAGTAGCGTGTTGCAATGGAGTTTGAATCCACTTATAAATCATTTCAACAAGTGAACCTTGTCCAGCCAAACCGATCAAAGCATATGCAAGAGTAACAACAACAATAATTACTGCTGCAGGAATCAAAGCAGTGAATGATTGAGCAACGTTTGAAGGAACAGAATCAGGCAACTTGATAACGATGTTCTTCTTAAGGAACCATGTATAAATTCCTCCGACGAACATTCCAACAAGGATGGCAGTAATCATTCCCTTACCACCAAGCCATGCAGGCACAATAATGTCATTTGCAACGGCTGCTACTTTAGTACCGCTAGCATTCATAACATCCATCGAAGATGGATTAAGAATGAGCATTGATACCAATCCTAGCAATCCAGCAGGTAGACCTGCGAAGCCTGCGTCTTCAGTCCACGCATAAGCGATACCGATAACCGCGAACATAGCCGAAAGGTTCATGGTAGCGTTATAAGCTTTCATGAACACATTAGCAAGTGAAACATCCCCAACCATGGTGCCACTGACCCATTTTGAAATTACTTCAACCGGGAAGTTGGCGAAGATCAAGAAGATTGATCCAACCATCAAGAATGGTAGTGAGAACAACATACCGTTCTTAAGTGCAGTCATGGGGCGTGTGTTAACGAACTTCATGATTGCTGGCATGAATTTTTCATTCATCCATTTTTTCATAATTTAGAACTCCTAATTTCTAATTAATGCACTACGTTTTGAAACAAAATGTAAGCGCTTTCTATAATATACACTATTTTTCTTTAAATGTAAATTTTTCATGAAAATTAATAAAAAAGTTCAAATCCACAATTGGAATTTGAACTTTTTTCATTATTTAGTTGAGTATGCAGCCCCAACAATCCCCGCATCAGCTTTTAACTTAGCTAAAACTACTTCAGGCAGATCAATATCTTGGTATCTTGGTCGCGAAAGTTGCAACTTATGAATTGCGTCCTTGAGTTCAGTTAAAAAAGTTGGTCTTTGAGTGATTCCACCTGAAACCACAACTACCTCGGGATCCAAGACAACTACCACGTCGATAATTCCTTGGGCTAAGCTTTGATAGAAGTTTGCTACTTCTCTTTTGGCAAGCGGTTCATCATGGTCAGCCAATTCAAAAATTTCTATTCCCGATAAGGTCTTTTCTGGAACGCTGTGAATTCGATAATTCCTAATCAAACCGCCTAGAACTCCCCCAATGGCTCCCTGTCTAGATAACGAAAAGTCATCATATTCATCTGCATGCATATCAAGACTAAGAAAACCAAATTCTCCAGCCATTCCTGAATGACCAGTAACTATTTGGTTATTAATCACGATTCCGCCACCAATTCCAGTTCCGACGGCAAACAAAACATAATCATGAAAATCTTGTGCAGCGCCTGAACTTTTCTCAGCTAGTGTTGCAGCATTGGCATCGTTGATAATCGTAAGCGTTGCATCAGTAAATTCTGAGAGTGTTTTGTACAGATCGATATCAAACATTGAACGCAGCGCGCCAGCGGATCTCAAATATCCTTTACCTTGGACAACTCCTGGAAAAGATACTCCGACAGCTTCAACGGTTGGAAAAGTTTCAAGAATTGTTTTTAGAGAATTAATCACCTTGTCTTTTTCATCGACCGTGTTGATTACACCTCTGGTCGATTCATCGATTATTCCGTTTTCATCAACCAGAGCATATTTAATTGTCGTCCCACCGACGTCAATACCTAAGGTGTTCATTAATCGAGATCCTCACCGTGTGATTGAATAACTTTTTGGTACCAGTTGAAACTATCTTTTCTATAACGTTTTCCGCTACCGTTACCTTCGTCGTCTAAATCAACATAAATATATCCATAACGTTTTTTCATTTCGCCAGTACCTGCGGAAACAATATCGATTGGACCCCAAGATAAGTAACCAAAAACATTTACACCATCAATCGCGATTGCTTTTTCGACGGCTCTGATGTGTTCGCGCAAATAATCAATCCGATACGGATCATGGACAGTTTTAGTATCTTCAAGTTCAACCAAGTCATCATAAGCTCCAAAGCCATTTTCGACAATCATAATTGGAAGTTCTGGATACAAATCATTTAATTCATTTAACGTATAACGAAGTCCGTCTGGATCGATTGCCCATCCCCAATCTGAAGCTGGGATATATTGGTTGGCCCGGGCTTCCATGGTTGTTGGATCATCAATAGAAGGTTCTCTTCCGTCTTTAGCTTTAATAACGAATGAGTTGTAGTAACTCATTGATAAATAATCAACAGTTCCCTCTTCAAGATCGATAAAATCTTGTTCAGTGACATCAGTACGCCAGCCTTTTCTTTCAAGCAGCTTCGTAATGTCGGTGGGATATTTTCCACGAATATGAACATCACTAAACCAATCTCTCATTTGTCGAGCTTTGAGAGCTGCCATCATATCTTTAGGCGATGGAGTAGCAGGATAGATTGGGGCCACGTTTAACATTGCACCAATTTGGAAATCTGGATTTATTTGATGGCCAAGTTTAACTACGCGAGCACTTGCAACAAGTTCATTATGTCCTGCTTGATACATAGCGGCAGTTCGTTCTTCGACAGTGGCAGACTTTTCGAATTTTAGACCAGAATCCGTCCAAATCAAAAAATCAGCCATCGCTCCGGGCTCAGCTTGATTTGCCTGGTTTGAAATTTCATTAAAAGTAATCCAGTATTTTACTTTATCTTTGTAGCGCTTGAATACGGTTTCGGCGTAGTGAACGAAGAAATCAATTAACTTTCGATTTGTCCAACCACCATATTCAGTGACCAAATGATAAGGCATTTCAAAATGTTGAAGAGTGATAACGGGTTCAATGCCTAATTCCAACATTTTGTCGAACATTTTGTCATAGAAAACAAGACCGGCTTCATTTGGCTCGGTCTCGTCGCCATTAGGAAAAATACGAGTCCAAGCTATTGATGTACGGAATGCTTTGAATCCCATTTCAGCCATCAATTCTAAATCTTTTTCGTAAGTATCATAAAAATAAATTCCATGATGGTTTGGATAATTTTTTCCATCAATAACCCCGTCGGTAATTTCTCGAGGTTGATTGTGAGCTCCAGCAGTTAAGACATCCGCGATTGAGACTCCTTTACCATCTTTGTCCCAAGCACCCTCGGCTTGGTGTGCAGCAATTGCTCCGCCCCATAAAAATTCAGGGTTTAATGAATAAGTTTCTGACATAAATTCTCCTATTAAATGTAAACGCTTACATTTTAACAAAAAGTAGTCAAAAAAACCGATGACTAAGCATCGGCAACCGTGAAACGTGTGTGAT
The DNA here is from genome assembly GCA_031261865.1 of Lactobacillaceae bacterium. Classification (GTDB taxonomy): domain Bacteria; phylum Bacillota; class Bacilli; order Lactobacillales; family Lactobacillaceae; genus Oenococcus. The sequence goes on from JAISIV010000134.1 coordinate 6,034, forward strand.
TTAACTCGTTTTTTTGTAATACATCAAGAATACCTGCAGCATAATTGCCGACCGCGACATTTGCCTGGTGGTTTTTATCGTAAATGATTTGATCTTTACCAATTACGTAATTCGTTTTCAGTCCGTCAATTAAATTCATATTCGGTGACACCGCTAACCAATTAAAATCATCACGAGTTTTTAACCATTCGTATATCCTTATGGCGATTTTGGGTTCTTCTATCCAGTCAACGTCTCCGAATTTTGCAATTTGGTGTTCTAAAACGGTTCTACCATCATCCATAAAAAGTGATGATGCTCCAATCAATTGAACCAATTTAGAATTCGAAGACTTAACAAGTCCAGCGATTTTTTGCGCAACGGGTAACATTGAATCAACATCTGAGCGATTTGCATAAGCGTTGATTACAAAATCATAATTACCAAGTTCAGTCTCATCTAAAGAATTGACATCGCCTATCAACAAATTTGAATCAGCACCAAATAGCGCTTCGCCTTTTTCTTTATCTCTAACTAGACCCGTAATCTCTAAATTCCGTAAAACAGCTTCCTTATAAATTGCACTACCAGCGTTACCGGTAGCTCCAATCACTAAAATGTTCATTGAATAAGCTCCTTGTTTTTTTAAAATTCTAACATCCTTTTTTACAATGTAATTATGAATAAAATTGATGTCGACATCTCTTTAATTAAAAAAGGACTTGTCAAAAGAAAAAGTCGCTCCAATAAATATGACTACGGAAACGTGACTATTTTGGCAGGAAGTCGAAAATATGGTGGAGCATCATTAATGGCTTCTTCAGCTTCGATTTACTCTGGTAGTGGCCTAACAACTCTCATATCAGATTTATCGAACCGAATCCCCTTATTGTCCAGGACGCCAGAAACGATGTTCATCGATCAGGTCGAAAATAGAGACGTTTTACTTCAACTTTCGAAGACAAATATCGCTTTGTTGGGTTCAGGGTGGGACATAGAAGAAGCAATTTTCGAAGAGCTGTTAGCCAAAGTCATCAATTCAAAAACAAATTTCCCAATTGTCCTTGACGCGGGTGCACTTGCTCTTTTCGATAAAGGTAATAATAATCACTTAGTCGTTGCAACACCACATCTTGGTGAATGGCACAGAATGTCAGGCCTATCTTATACAGAAATTGAGAACGACTTAAATAATATTTCAGCTGCTTTCGAATTAGGAATTGAAATTCTGGTTTTGAAAGATTCAACTACGAGGATTTACGATATAAGTAATCAAACAATCTATTATGCCAATTTTGGTGGTAGTTTTATGAGTACTGGCGGTTCTGGAGATGTTTTAGCTGGAATTATTACTTCATTTGTTGGACAGGGGTTGCAAAACAATGTTGAGATAATCAATTCAGTCATAAGCGGCGTCGGGGTTCACGGAATCACTGCGAGACAGGTCGCAGAAAGTCAATTCATTTCACTTCCAACACAGTTAGTTGAACGACTTCCTAAAACGATTTGGGATTTATTGCAATAAAAAATAGTTCAGTTGAACTGAACTATTTTAAAAATACTATTTCTCGGAATCAGAATCGTCGTTTAAGTCTTTTAGTCCTTCAGCCAATTTATCATCATCAACTAATTCGATTTCTTCTTTGGAAAATTTATTACGTAAATCATCAATGTCACCTTTTGCCTTATCGAACCATTTGCCGGAGGCATCTTTTGCTTCATTGACCTTTTCGGTAGCTTGAGTGACGAAATCACCAACGCCATCTTTAACATTTTTATACTGTTCAGAAAACTTTGACTGATTTAACCTTTCGTCTACTTCGTTATATTTTGTTTGAACTTTTTCAGAAATATTACCAGCCGCTTCTTGAGCGGAATCCGCAGTTAGACTTCCCAACTCTTTAAGCTCATTACCAACATGAGCGGCTTTTTGAGATAGTTCTTTTTGCTTTTCTTCAGATAGATTTTTGAACGCGACGTAAGCAGCCGCTCCACCAACTAACAATGTTGCTAAAATTCCTTTACCTTTTGCCATGCTATTCTCCTAAATCTGCTTTCTTTGCAGCTCTTTTTTTTGAAACTTTATTAACAACTCCACTGGCAACCTGAACCGCAACTCCGGACTTAATAGCAGTATTGGCGAGGTCAACTACTGTTTTTTTAATTGACGAAGGTTCTTCATCCTCGCGGTTTTTCTTTTTTGCGAAATGAGAAACACTTTCACCTAGATCCCCTGCTGCAACGAAAACCGGGTCGAGCTTTTCAACTTTAGAGGCAATATCGGCACTCATCTTTTCAGCTGAAGCGATAATGCTTTCAACGTCGGCGGTAATCGGATCTAAATGTTTGTTGACAATTTTTAAAGTCTTATCGACATTAACCAAGACAACCACTAGATAGATAACGAGGACCACAAACGCTAGAGCCGCTACAATCGCAGCGATTTCAGTTAAATTCATGTTCATTTTGATGTAATCTCCTTAGAAAAAATTATAGAGTATTTTTACGTTCAAAAATTTTACTGATTGATGAAATTTTTTCTCCTGCACGACCAAAATAATCGACTTCAAAGGCCTCATTGGTGACATTCAAAACTACATACGTGCCACCAAGGAAAGCTTGGGGACCTCTTGGATTAGAAATAGAGCCAGGATTGATAAATAACTTGCCTTTATAAATTTCGGAAACAACTTCGTGCGTGTGTCCAAATAAAACGATCTCAGCATTAAATTTATTAGCTTGCTCCCAAAGAGTATCTAAATTGTAATCAGCTCTGTAAAGATGACCGTGTGTTTGATAAAAAGTGATGTCGTCTTGATTTGAATGATATACATTTTCAATGTTAAATGGTTGATCAAAATCCATGTTGCCAACCACAGTGGTAAGACCCTCAAAAATCGGATCACGAGCTTCAAATTGTGAATCACCATTATAAAAACGAGCCACAACATCAGTGTCATCTTTATATTTGTCGACAATAAACTCGAATTCTTTTCTATCAAGGTGTGCATCACTAAAAATTAAATATTTCATAGTTCCTCCAAATCAACATAACTGACGTCCAATTCCCCGCCGAGCCATTCAGTTGCTAATTTTTCAAAGCGGGCCAAGTCACCGGTTGTAAGGTATTTTCTGAAACTTAGTTTTTCAGAATTTGCGATTTCTTTTTCGTCAATCAAATCTCTTGCATCCATAGCTTCAATTGTCCCCGAATCGATAATCCGCACATCAGGACCTACGGCCTTTCTAATTGGCTCTAGTAACAAAGGAAAATGTGTGCAGCCTAGAACTAAAGTATCAATTTGATTATCTTTAGTCCACTGAGAAAGTTGAGATTTTACGAATTCAAACGTCCGTTGCGTATTGCTTTGTCCAGATTCGACGATTGGCACAAATTCAGGCTCCGGCTTGCTGTAAACATTGCGATTCTCTTTATATTTATGGATGGTTTTAGCGTAAGCATCTGCTTTGACTGTTGCACGAGTTGCAATAACGCCAATGTTGCTTGATTCAATCTCTGTCACGTAACGGCCACCAGATTCAATTACGCCAATAACAGGAATGCTCAATTCACTTTGAAGACTTGGTAGTGCAACAGCAGTAGCGGTATTGCAAGCCACGACCAACATTTTGATATGGTACTGTTCGATTAAAAAGTTAGCAATTTGTCGACTGAAAGAGATAATTTCTTCCGGTTCTCGGTCGCCATATGGCATTCTAGCTTCATCACCGATATAGACGATATTTTCGTTTGGTTTTAATTCAATAAACTTTTTAACAACGGTTAAACCGCCAATTCCAGAATCAAAGAATCCGATAGGTTTTTCACTCATACAAAAATTATAGTATTTAATGACGTATACTTTTTTTCATGAAACCTGATGCATATTCAACAATCAATTCATTGCCAGAAGGCGACAAATATTTTGCAGCAATCCTCATGAAAGACATCTTTTTAACAGAACTTTTGGAAGAAGATCGTGCAGAAATCCTTTATTTTGGTGGACGCTCATTAGCTAGACAATTCGCTTCAAACACACTAATGGGTATTGAAGAATTTTTCAATAAAGCTGGTTGGGGAGATTTAGAAATGTCTTCTCAAAAAGAAACATCACAATCATGGGTGCTCACCGGGGATGGTTTGACAGCGAGATTTTTAGCTCTTGAAGAGCCGACTTTTTATTTAGAGGCAGGCTTTATTGCTCAACAAATCACTCAACAACTAGGAAGAAACGTGGAAGCCGGTTACCAAATTAATGGCCAAAAATCAGTAACTTTCGACGTAGAAATTTCTTAAATTTTATTTCGACGATTAATACCGCCCATTTGGACTTCTTTAGTTAAAAAATTAATGCGCTCTTTAATTCGAGCTGCTTTAACCGAATCATTAGATTTATTTGTATAAGTTAAATAATCAGTCGTTAGTGTTTCGATATCAAAATTCGATGAAACTAGGACTGGTTTTTTTGTGATCATTCTAATTTCGAAAACCATTCCAAAAACTTCGTCACGCAACCAATCAGTTAATCGTCCAGCTCCAAAATCATCAATCATCAAAACATCTGCCGATTTTAATTCGCCAACGATTCTCATTCTTTCAGTGTAATCTTCACTTCTTTCGAGGCGATCTATCAAATTTGAGGTATTTACTATTGCAACACTATGCCCATTTTTGGACAAAAAACCTGCTGCAAGTGCTAAGAGATGAGTTTTTCCAACACCAAAATCCCCAAAAATAAACGGTCCCTGTTGGAATTCGTCAGGTTTTTCTACATATGAATTTACAAAATTGTAAACGGCGACATAAGCCATAATTCTTTCATCGGCACTGTCGTCGAAATCGTTTACAAAATCCATAGCAAAAAGCTTTGGGTCGATTCCTAAATTAAAGATGTTTTGAGTACCATCAGAGAGAATTTGATTGTAGGATATAACTACTTTTTCTTCGCTTAACTCTAAGTTCGGTGTGAAATCTTTGTCGACAGAGTCACTTAATACAAAAATAAATTTTGTAAATGAATCCAAATTGTTTTCAATAAAAACTTCATCGTTCGAGCGATGAATTCTTTCAAGAAATGCGGAAACCTCAGGGTGACCAATAATCGATTGTTTTAATTCTGGATTCATGATTTCTTAATTTGAGCGCGCAGCTTAGCTATTTCGTCTGTATCGACTTCCATCGGTTTTTTATAATCGACACCGGTGACTACTTTTTTGTTTGAAGCAACCTTATTTCTCTTTAATTTGGAGTTTTTAATCGTAACAACCGCTTTGACTGGATCTTTAGTGGCCCCATTTTGGCTCAACAAATCAGCAGTAGATTCCGCAAAGTTCTTATTTAAAGAATGAATTTCGCTAGAATTGATGGCATTGTATGTAACTATATTTATGACTGATTTTGATAATCCTAATTCAGCTAACTTCAAAAGGGTCT